>JBLYYW010000433.1:0-8898 GCA_048550155.1 Acidimicrobiales bacterium
GCTATTGGAGGGTGGCAAACTTCGCCAGGTGGCCAAAAGGCGTATCCGGACGCTCGACCCGGGGGTCGTGGTAGAGATTCAGCGGGACACGCTGATCACGACCGACTGGAAGGTCGGCGACTACGAATACACGGTCCCGAAAGGCTCACAAAAAGCGATGGAGCGGATTGCAGCCATAGCTGCGCAGGCCAATGAGAACAACTGAGCGACAAATCGCGCCGCGACTCTGAATGTGTCGGCGCCTTGCTACAGGGCCGATGCGGTGAGCATCGAGGTCTCGGCGAGGCTATGCCACTCTTGGACAGCCGCCCGGTATTCCCGCCACGGTCCGAGGATCTCGTTGAACACGGCGTTCTCGGCGGCAATGCCGTCGAGAACGTTCTCCGTTTCCTCCTTGAAGGCACTCAGCAACTCATCACTGAATTGCCGAATCTCTGCGAAACCCTTGATCGTTTGCAGGTCACGAGGATTGAGAACGTCGTACTTGGCCATGGTTCGCACGTTGGCCGTCGCCGCAGCGTTCTCGACCGCAGCTTTGTACACCTCGGGCAGTTCGTTCCACGTTGTCAACGGCATCTGCACTTCAAGTGATGGTCCGGGCTCCCACCAACCGGGGTGGTAGTAGAACAGCTGACTGCCCAGCTCATCGAGACCGAGAATGAGGTCGTCGGTTGGCCCGACGAATTCGGCGGCATCGATGGCTCCGGTCTGAATGGATGGGAGAATGTCGCCACCGGCAATACTGACTTGCTCACCGCCCAGGTTGTTGAGCACCTGGCCGGCAATACCGGGGATACGCATGGTCAAGCCCTGGATGTCGGCCACGCTATTGATCTCCTTGGAGAACCAGCCACCCATCTGGACGCCGGTGTTCCCTGCCGGGAACTGAATCAATCCGAATTCGGAGGCATAGAACTCGCGCATGATCTCGAGGCCGCCCCCTTCGTAGAGCCAGGCATTCTGCTGGCGGCTCGTGAGGCCGAACGGCACCGCGGTGCCGAACTGTGTGGCTTCGTTTATACCGACGTAGTAGTAGGAAGCGGTGTGGCCGGCACCGGCGCCGCCGTCGCGAACCGTGGGCAGCACCTCGAGGCCACCGACGATCTCACCCGCCGGGCGGGCATTGATCTTGAACCGGCCGCCGGTGAGGCGACTGACCTCTTGGGCGAAGATCTCGGCTGCTCCGAAGAGGGTGACAAGACCGGTGGGCCACGATGTAGCCATCTCGATCTCGATCTCGGGGAGATCAGAGTCCTGCACCAACTCCACTGTTTCCTCATCGGAGTCGGTTCCCTCGGCTGGGGTGCCATCCTCATTCCCGTCGAGGTTCTCCTCGAGGGAGTCACCGTCGTCTGACGTGCAAGCTGCCAGAACAGCCGACGTCGCAGCCAAACCGGCGACGCCGACGCCTGCCTTGCCCAAAAACGAACGACGGCTCAGTTCGGTCTCGTCTCTTTCGGTCTGTTGTTCTTGCATTTTGCCTCTCCTTGGTTTGTGGGGAACCCTTTGTGTTGATTGAGATCGGATGCCCTCATCGCGAGGGTAGTTGAACCGAACGTGGCGGTCGGTCAACCACCGCCGTTGGTGCTGACAAAAAGGTCATACGAGAACCTGGTGATGCCTTGGAACGCGCCAAGAACGACGATCGCGATCCCTTGTAGGACCATGAACGGAATTGCACCCTTGTGGATATCGGCGGTCTTGACTTCGGGCGGGGCGACGCTCTGAAGGTAGAACAGTGAGAAGCCGACCGGCGGCGAGATGAATGCCATGTTCAGGTTCACGGCCATCAAGACGGTGAACCAGATGATCTCGACCTCGGTGAACTGCAGTTCGCGGAGCGCAGGCACAAAGATCGGCACGACGATGAAGGTGATCTCCAGGAACTCAAGGTTGATACCCAGTATGAAGACAGCGATCATGGCCACGATGACAAAGCCGGTCTTGCCGCCACCGATGGCGGTGAGCCATTCAGATGTCTTGTCCGAACCACCGAGCTCGCGGAACACGAGACTGAAGAAGGTGGAGGAGAAGACCAGCGTGAGTACGAGGATCGTGATGTTGCCGGTGCTCTTACCGGCTTCCCGGATCGCATCGGGCGTCAACCGCCATGTGGGGTCGATGTGGTCACCGCCATCGGAGGAGAGGACTTTGTCGAAGTAGTAGTTGAGGCCGCCCAGCAGCAACGCTCCGAGCACGCCGATCGAACCTGCTTCGGAGGGCGTGGCGATACCTCGGAATATGGCGGCGAGGACGCCCATGATCAGGAGCACTGTTGGGATGATCGAGACGACCACTTCTGCGACGAGCATCGATCCCAGGATCAGCAATGCGGCAATAACTGCGAACCCGATGAGCGCCACGATCAGTGCGGTGGTCAGACCACTGAGCGAGAGCACGACGACCCCCAGCAGGAGTGCAAGAACAGCAGCAATCGACACAGCATGGGTCGTGGTTACGGTGCCGTTGAGGGTCCGTTGGTCTTTGGGCATCGCCGGCCCTACCTCGGGCTTGATGGCCGAGATCCCTAACGCATAGACGACATAGAAACCGGACAGCATCAGTCCCGGAATCAACGCTCCTGCGAAAAGGCCGATGATGCCGACACCCATCTGCTGAGCGAGCAGAATCAGCACCAGGCTCGGAGGTAGGAGCTGGGCTAAAGTTCCCGACGCCGTGATCGCCCCGGTTGCAAGCTTGTGGTCATAGCCAAGCTGCACCATGGCCGGCAGTGACAGTAGCCCCATCACGATCACGGTTGCGGCAACAACGCCGGTAGCTGCCGCAAGCAATGTCCCAACCACGATCACCGCAGCCGCAACGCCGCCGCGGAGAGGACCCATCAGCATGCCGATGGCGCGCAGGAGTCGTTCGGCCAATCCGGATCGTTCCAGGATTGCTCCCATGAGAACAAAGAGCGGAACGGCCAACAACACGGTGTTGCCCGACCGGCCCAAGTTCTGGGCCCACAGGAGGGGCAATGTGTTCAGAGACTGCGGGTTGAAGACATCGAACACATCGCCGAGGAACGTGAACGCAGCCGCAGTTGCGGCAAACGAGAAGGCCACGTTGTAGCCGATGAGAATCATGCCCATGAAGATCAGGAACATGAGCATGGCGAAAAGCTCGCCGAGATCGAGGCCAAGTGCGTCAAGCATCAGTGCGTGCGCTCCTACTCGACCCGCAGTGGGGCATCGTGTTCGGGAATCTGACCGAGGTCCTCGCGGTGGATCAAGGTGAAGCCGTGTTTGATTGTGTCGGCAAAGATCTGAAGGAAGAACAGAACAAACGCCACGAAGATCATCGCCTGGATCGGTCCGGTGGGAAGCTGGCCAGCGTCACCCTGCTGCTCCCACGTTTCCCAGACCCTCCAGCCCGAGGGCCAAGATCCATTGGTCTCACCTGAAAAATCTCGCTTGAAACCCAGCGACAACTTTGCGTACGGCTGCAGGATCCGCATTGCGGCGATGAGGAATGGCATGAACAGTGTGACGTGGAAGACGAAATCGATCAGCGCCTTCCGGCGGTTGCTGAACTCAGCCCACCAGAAATCGATGCGAGGGTTGATTCCTTCCCGCACGCCATACCCGACCCCCAGCAATGCGATCAGAGCAAAGACCTGCCAGGACATCGCACTGATTTCGGAGATGATCAAATCGCGCTCGACGAAACGTGCGATATAGCGACTGAGCGAGCTGTAGAGCGCCAGCATGAAGACACCCCACGGCAGAACCCACACCGGACCCATGAGGACTGACCCGACGAGGAGACCGAACCCAAAGGCTGAGGTTATTCCCACCTCGATGTCGTAGGCGAAGCCGAACACGACCAACGCAAAAACAGCGGCAGCCAACGAGGCATACGTTCCCTTCATCACCCCGACACCGGCACCACGAATAGCCCAGTCGCTGAGTTTCTCGATCGCGGCCCGAATGCCGTCGAGCACCGCAAACTGTGTGGACACCACCCCCATAGCCACGACCAGAAGCCAATGCCACCACAGGAAATTCCCGATCAGGAAATCGGTGTCCACGACAAAGGTGAAGAACAGCCCAAGCAGCCCGATGGCGAGTGCAACCCAGCCCAGAGGGTGGACCTTTCCAACAATGCCAGGGAGACCATCGGTCACCAGCTCGCGTCGCTCGGATGCAGTGATGTGCTCCAAGACATCTTCGACATCCACAGGGGTGGTCAGAGCCATCCGGTTCCCCCCGTTCTGCTTCGCATCGAATTCACCAGGCCTCTTCCAACGTGATCAAAGGTGTGACCCTGGGCACAATACATCCTGAACCCGGTCACACAGCAACCTCATACGGTTTTCATTCGGTAACTCACCGTCGCACACGCAGGTCGAGACCCTTCAGCTCCAGCGACTGCGGGCCGATAGGGAGTCGTGACTGTTGCGACCCCACGAGCCGGAGAATCACACCGGATTCGCACCAGGAATCCGAATCTCTCCTTCGACGACGACCATCCCCTGCAGTGGCATGACTCGATCCCGGAGTTTGCGTGCGCATGTAACGCGGTGTCGCTGCTCATGCCTCATGTCGAGCCTTTCGTGGTCAGGTCGGTGGAGCGGGTCGCAGACCGGCTCCCTCATGATGTTCGCCCGGCAGCCTTGGCCTACGCACGGCAGGAACGGCAGCACCACACCCAGCATCGCAAGTTCAACGATCGAGTCTTTGCACAACACCCGGGCCTCATGTGGATCGATCGGCTGATGGCGCGAACGTTTCGAGTACTGGATCGGCGAAGCGACGAGTTCGGAGTTGCCTTCGCTGCGGGAGCCGAGACCATCGCGTATGCCGGAGCTCGCTGGACCGACCCACGCATCGCCTCACTGTTCGACGACGCCGAGCCGACAGCCCGTCGGCTCTTCCTCTGGCACCTTGCCGAAGAAGTCGAGCACAAGGGCGCTGCACATGACGTCTGGGAGTCGTTCAGCGGCAGCAGAGCCAAGTACGTCGCAGGCACCATCACGAGCGTGCTGGTGCTCGCGTTCTTCGCCTTCATCGGAACGCTCGGTCTGCTGTGGGTCGAGCGAAGAGTGTTCTCGCCGCGAGCTCACTGGAATCTGCTCGTCTGGAGCATCACCTACGTCTTTGAATTCCTTCCTCTTGCCGTCATCTCAGCCTTGCCAGGCCACCATCCCAACGATCTCACCGATCCGGTATATCTCTCCACCTGGCTGAGGATCGAAGTCGACAATCGCTACGAGACCTAGGTCAAGCCGTTGGCAGCCTTCTTGCGCTGCCAACGGACGAGCTCGATGATCCCAGTCACGGCCAACGCACTTGCAAACGCCGCAGCGAAGGCAATCGTCTCACCGTTCTCTCGCTCCTCGAGCCAATCGCCGAAAAGGAAACCGAGACCGGCTGCGTAGGTGGCCCAGATCAAGCCGGCAACAACAACCCACCGCAGGAACCATTCCGCGAAGGGCTGATCGGTGGCACCGCAGGCAAGCGTGATCACGGTCCGTCCACCGGGGATGAACCGTGCCGTGACAAGGAGCAGGCCACCCCGTTCTCGAATCTGGCGAGACGTCCGGTCGATACCTGCCTGACGGTCAGCGAAAAAGCCTGGAAACCGTCTGGTACCGAACCGGCCGATGCTGTAGCTGATCGAGTCTCCGGCCACCGCTCCGAGGGCTCCGCACGCGATCACCACGAGGATGTTGAGATCCCCGGCTCCGGCTGAAACTCCACCCACGATGACCGTCGTCTCCCCCGGGACCACTGGAAAAAACCCATCGATCATCGCGATTGAAAAAATCAGAAGGTAGAACCAGGGGCTGTCGGCGAAATCCTGGGACCAGTCCCATACCGACTGAAGCGCATCCCACAGCTCGGTCACCGACGGGAGTGTAGGTCAGTCACTCATGGGTGCTCTGTATTCGAGAGGGTGCGACGGAGCTTCCTAGACTGCCGAGATGGACCTCCGGGAGACGATTGAACGACGGATGTCGGTGCGAGCCTTCACGGACACGCCGGTATCGGATGAGCTGATCCGCGATCTTCTGGCGCTGGCCTCACGGTCCCCGTCGGGCGGGAACGTACAGCCGTGGCGGATCTACGTCGTGAACGGGGAATCCCGCGATCGCTTGGTCGATTCGGTGTACGGAAGCCAACCCGAGAAACCCGAGTATCCGATCTATCCCGAGAAGCTCTGGGAGCCGTACCGCACCAACCGATTCGAGCTGGGCGAAGCGATGTACGAGACGATGGGAATCGAACGGCACGACAAGGCCGCTCGCTTCGAGTGGATCGCCCGCAACCAGCAGTTCTTCGGAGCGCCAGCAGGGCTCTTCTGTTTCGTTGACCGGGGGATGAACAAACCACAGTGGAGCGATCTTGGCATGTTCCTCCAGACCTTCATGCTGTTGGCCGTTGACGCCGGCCTCGACACGTGTGCCCAGGAGTCCTGGAGCGTCTATCCCAGAGCCGTCGCGAGCTTCTGCGGAGCCCCCGATGAACTGATGCTTTTCTGCGGCATGGCGATCGGCTATCGGGACTCGTCCCATCCGGTGAACACATTGCGATCGGCACGCACGGCGGTCGACGACTTTGCGTCCTGGGTCTAACCCGCTGAGTCCCTGGGGGTGAGCCGTGCGGCCACCGCAGCAGGTTTGCGAAACACCAGCCCGCTCGGGGGTGAGGATCGCCCCGAGATGAGACAGAGGTCCGAGGCCAGGTCGAGTACTCCGTTGAGCGCGGCCGCTGTTTCGGCTCGGGCCAGATGCTCGCCGATGCAGCGATGCGGGCCCTGAACAAAGGAGAGGTGCTGACGCAGGTTGGGCCGGTCGATCTCATAGATATCTGGATCAGCGAAGACAGAAGGGTCTCGGTTCGCAGCCAGGAGCGAAATTGAGACAGGATCCCCCTCCGGAATCGTGACCCCTCCGATTGTGAGGTCGGTTGTTGTGTAACGGTCGACGACTGCTGCAGCCGGCTCCAGGCGCAGGGACTCCTCTACCGCCGACGCAACCAAGGCGCGATCTGCTGCTACTCGCTCAAGAGTTGCGGGATTGTTCAACAGGTGCCAGAACACGTTGGCCGTCATTCCCTCGCTCGTCTCGATCGCGCCGAACATCACCACCGCGACCGCAGGCGCAAGCTCTTCGTGTGTGAGCTGCCCTCGGGCTTGGATGGTTCGGATGAGCGAGTCGTGGTCACCCAACGTCAATGTCGACTGAACCCGTTCACGGATCATGTCGACAGCGCTGCGTCCCGCTTCAGCAACCTCGCGTCCCAGCGATAGCCCGACGATGGCGTCCGAGATGTCCTGGTACCAGCTCAGTACCGCGGCGGAATCGACTTCTTCGAGACCGAGGAATCGGGTGATGGTGTTGACGGCGAGCGGCCCAGCGAGCTCGGTCCGGAGTTCGATTTCCCCGCTCCGGAGAAACGGTTCGATCAGCCGCTGCGATTCAGCGGCAAGCCACCGATCAAAACCCTCTCGTACCGCCGTGGGCCTGAAGAACTCCGAGAACGCTCCACGATGCCGGGCGTGCTCGGCGCCTTCGAGGTTCAGCATGCTGTCACCCAGCACCAGTGCGGTGGTGAATCGTGGGTCGTTCACCGTGAATCGTTCAGCGTCGTTCATGGCTTGTACCGCCTCATTCCGACCCGTGATCAGCCATGTGCTGATCGCTGGCACCCACGAAACAGGCTCGGCTCGACGCAGGGCCATCAGGACGCGGTACGGGCTGGCCTCGAGCTCCTGCACTTCGACACTGGCGCCAACGGGGAAGTCCATGATCGCCCCACGGTAGTTGGAGCGATCAGCCGGCTGGAACCGCTGCCTGTACTACTGTCATCTTCCCGTTCGTGACGAGAACACCTTGTCCAGGCTTCATGTCGGCGACGGTGGTGCTGGAGAACATCACCTTCAGCGCATCGCCGTCGGTGGCTCTGGGTTGAAGCACAAATCCCGTTGTTGCCTGACGAAAAACTGAGGTCCACTCCATCAGGGCCTTGGTATCCGCGGGACTCATCGCAGCCACAATCCATCGACCGGTGCCAGCGTTTTGGGCGAAGTGCTTGAGCGTTGCACCGACGTCGGGAGAAACACGTTCGGCGTCATCCACTATGACAAGCGAAGCCGTCGACAAGAGCTCGTCGTCGGTTGGACCTTCGGGGTCCAACACTGCGACCCCATCGACCTTCGACAGGGCCGAGGTCATCGGAGCGACCGCCACGATTTCACCCTTCAGACCAACACCAGCTGCCTGCTGGGCCAGCTGCACCAGGGTGCTGGAACGTCCGCTGCCCGGGGATCCCAGAACGACGGCCATGTCCTGAATGGACATCAGCATCGTTTCGACATCCTGTGTACGAACGCCGAGGGGAAGGGTGAGACAGGAAGTATCAACCGTGGGCCCTCGATCGAGGTCTTCCCCGCTCACCCGATCGGGCAGGTCGCGCAGCCGGTCAGGTGGCCGAGAGCGGGGGTGCAGACCCATCTCCAGGAGGTCTTCGATGTCGGAATCGGTGATGCTCGCGATAACCCCGTCGAGCCCGGACGACGGATCGATGACGGCCCGACCGGCCAGACTTGGCACATCGCGCTGTCTCAGACCGAAACTTGCGTACGCCGTCGGATCGGCGAGCTGATGGAGAAGTCTGGTAGCGAAGTGGCTGGACACTCTTGTGGGTATCTGACGGTCGCTCGTGGCGGTGGCGACAAGCGAGATACCAAGGCCGGAACTCTCTCGCACCAGGGATGCAAACCGAGCGGTTGTTCGGTGGTCCCCGGCGTCAAGGAGACGTTCGATCAGCCCTCCTAGACCCTCGATCACCACAGCGACCAGAGGCAGATCCGAAGTATCTCCCCCGTCACCGAGCCACGCCTTGCGATCGACAAGCTGGGACTCGAGCAGGGTGAGCATGCGGTCGAGCC
>JBLYYW010000434.1:0-11102 GCA_048550155.1 Acidimicrobiales bacterium
AGATCGTCGGTCGCCGCCGTGGCCAGCTGTGTCGTCCGGAGGGATTGGGTCGCCATCGAGGCTGCGTTGTCAGCCGTTGCCTGAACCAGCGCCGCGAGGTCCGGTTGATCAGAACCGGAAATGAAGGCGTCGACGCTCATCGTGCGAAGGTTCTGCTCCTTGCGTTCCCGGTCCTCGATTGCGGCGGCGAGGTTTCGGGTTTGAAGGGCCAGCAGCCGGCGGCTGTCTGCGACGGTGCCACGGCGGACCCGCTGCTCGTCGAGGGCCCATCGAAGCTGTGATCGTGCGGTCTCGATATCGGATCGCAGCGCAAGAAGCGCCTGTCCATCGGAGCCCAACAGCTGGGGTGTCGCCTCGAGACCGGCCAGCACCTCGGCGTGGACGACTCGCGGGTTGCCGATGACTTCGGCGAGCGATGACGAGGAGAGTCGGCCGAGTTCGGCCGCCGGTTCGGCGAATTCTGACTCGTTTTCCGGAGGGGTGAAATCGGCCTGGGCTGGCACCGAAGAGCACCACAAGAAGGCCGCCACCACGACCGATAGTGGGGCGCGACAACTCACATGGTTTCTATCGGTTCGTGACGGCGTGGCCTAAGCGCGATGCTGGCGGCGCCACTGGACAAAGATCAGTCCATCTGCGGTGAGAACATGCTCTACCACGAACGCGTTCAGCACCCCTGACTCTCCGCGGGAGGCTCGGCCAGCGGTTCCCCCGACCAGATTGGGAGAGATCGTGAGGTTCCATTCGTCGACGCAGTCGGCTTCGACGAAGGCGCCGTTCAGTCGGGGTCCGCCTTCCAAGAGCGCGATCCGGTGACCGAGTTTGTGAAGCACAGACAGAGCTTCCTCCGGCCCGACCGAGTCTGATGTTGTGCGCTCGATATCGGCGAGATCGGCGATGCGGTCGAGCGCGTCCTGGTCAGGGTCTGCCCCCGCAATGATCAATGGGCGATACGTAGGATCTGAAAAGAGGGGGAGATCCTGGGGCAGGCGGCCGCTGGAGGTCACGACAGCGACCAGCGGGCGATCCGACTGGTTTCTCCCGCGGCGCAGCCCGAGCGCGGTCTCGCCCGGCTGCGGTGGTTTGTAGCGCTCGTCTCGCACGGTCCCCGCACCCACGATGATCACGTCGGCCACCGAGCGGAGCGCCATGAACATGGTGACATCGGCCGGGCCGCCCAGCCCACCGGAGAGTCCGTCGACGGCGATGGCCCCGTCCATACTGGACACCATGTTCGACAGCACGTACGGCCGATCTTGAACCGGCGTGCGTTGCTGGCTGTTGATCAGCGCCAACGGGTCGGCTGGCGCGGACCCTCCGGCCGTCAGTGGAATCACCATTCCGCCGACGGTAGCGGCGGTGAAACAAGGGTCGTGTCGTCACCCAACGTGGTATCCCCTGGGGTTGGGGAAAACTTGTTCGAATTCCCACAATCATCCACTTTTGATTCACCGGAGGCGGTGTCTACGTTGATGCCACACCGGTAGGGCCGGCCAGCAAACAGCGGAAGGAACGGGGGCAGAAATTGGGGGCCTCCTGGGCGAGTCAGGCAGCGTGTCGAGCGTTGGGCGCGACGAAACCTGGACCTGTTCTTTGCAAGCCGGCCCTACCCTCAAAGGTGGGTCTGGTCATCGTCAGTGCCGACCGCGACGCCCCTAACGGCATCTCTGTCTCACCCCGGCGTCACACTGAGTAAGAGATCTCTACCACTTCCCAAGGGAGCGACGATCGTGGCAATTGCACCAGAACACACCGGTATCGGCCTCAGGCGTCATTTCACCACGCCCGGGATTCATCCCTACGACGCGGTGCAGTGGGAGCGTCGGGATGCTCGGATCAGCAACTGGAAGTCCGGCGAGGTCGCGTTCGAACAGCTGGGTGTCGAAGTCCCCGTTTCCTGGTCTGTGAATGCCACCAACATTCTCGCTCAGAAGTACTTCCGCGGGACCCTCGGCACGCCGCAACGAGAGTCTTCACTTCGTCAAGTCGCTGATCGCGTGGTCGACACGATCACTTCCTGGGGACGCGATGGCGGCTACTTCGTGGACGACGACGAAGCCGAGGCGTTCAACGCCGAGCTGAAGTTTCTCATCATCAATCAGCGGGCGGCGTTCAACAGTCCGGTGTGGTTCAACATCGGCGTCGCCGGGGTGCCCCAGCAGGCCTCAGCCTGCTTCATCCTGTCGGTCGAAGATCGGATTGACTCGATCCTCAACTGGTACACCGAGGAGGGAACGATCTTCAAGGGAGGGTCGGGGGCCGGTGTGAACCTGTCTCAGATCCGTGCGTCCACCGAACCCCTGCAGGGGGGAGGTACCGCCTCCGGACCCGTCAGTTTCATGAGAGGTGCCGATGCTTCGGCCGGGACCATCAAGAGCGGGGGCAAGACCCGGCGTGCCGCCAAAATGGTTGTGCTCAACGCCGATCACCCTGACATCGAAGAGTTCATCTGGTGTAAGGCCATCGAGGAGCGAAAGGCACGTGCGCTCCGGGACGCCGGGTTCGACATGGACCTCGACGGCAGCGACATTCACAGCGTCCAGTATCAGAACGCCAACAACTCGGTACGAGTCACCGACGAGTTCATGCAGGCGGTCGTCGATGATCGTGACTGGGATCTGGTGGCGCGTACCGACGGATCAGTTCAACGGACCGTCAAGGCGCGAGACCTGATGCGGCAGATCGCCACTGCGGCGTGGGAGTGCGCCGACCCGGGGATGCAGTTCGATACCACCATCAACCGTTGGCATACGGTGCCGAACAGCGGTCCGATAAATGCCAGCAACCCGTGTGTCGAATATATGAGTCTCGATGACTCGGCGTGCAACCTTGCCAGCCTCAACCTTGGTTCGTTCCTGAACGACGACGACAGTTTCGACATCGAAGGATTCACCACCTCTGTCGAGCATGTCTTCACCGCCCAAGAAATCCTGGTCGGTCGAGCCGACTACCCAACCGAGAAGATTGGTGAGACCTCTCGGGCATTTCGCCAGCTTGGCATCGGCTTCGCAAATCTCGGTGGGCTTCTCATGAACCTCGGGCTGCCGTACGACTCCGATGCCGGGCGCAGCACTGCGGCTGCGGTCACGGCGCTGATGACCGGGCACGCCTACTTCACCTCTGCCCGTATTGCAGCCCGGATGGGACCCTTCGAGGGCTACGCCGACAACGCCGAGCCAATGTTGAAGGTCCTCTCCATGCACGCCGACGCGGCCGATGAACTCCACGACAACCAGCCTCTTGCCGGCATCGCTACCGCAGCCAAGGACTCATGGCGCCAAGCGAATGAGCTGGCCCAACAGGTTGGAGTTCGAAACTCACAGGCCAGCGTGATCGCCCCCACCGGGACCATCGGATTCTTGCTCGACGTCGATACAACCGGCATCGAGCCCGAGCTGGGACTGGTGAAGGTGAAGAAGCTGGTCGGCGGCGGAACGATGATGATCGTCAACCAGTCGGTCCCGAGGGCGCTGCGCCGGCTGGGGTATTCCGAACAGCAGATCGCGACGATCACCCGATACATCGATGACAACTCCACCATCGTCGGTGCCCCAGGTCTCGACCCTGAGCACGTGAAGGTCTTCGCCTGCAGCATGGGAGACAACACCATCCACTACCGCGGCCACGTGCGAATGCTCGGGGCGGTGCAGCCGTTCGTGTCGGGGTCGATCTCCAAGACGGTCAATCTCCCCGAAGAGGCAACGGTCGAGGAGATCGAACAGCTCCACATCGACGCGTGGGAGATGGGCGTGAAGGCTGTTGCGGTGTATCGAGACAACTGCAAAGTCGGTCAGCCATTGAGCACCACTACGTCGGAGGCGGATCAGAAACCACATGCCGAAGCGAGCACAGTCGTGGAGAAAGTCGTCTACAAACCGATCCGGGAGAAGCTGCCTCGGAATCGGCGGAGCCGGACCTTCGAGTTCAGGGTGGCCGACTGCAAGGGATTCGTCACCGTAGGAGAGTACGACGACGGTAGACCGGGCGAGATCTTCGTTCGGGTGTCCAAACAGGGTTCCACCATGGCGGGCATCATGGACGGGTTCGCCATCTCGGTGAGCCACGGACTGCAGTACGGGGTGCCGTTGCGCAACTTCGTCGACACCTTCACCGGAATGCGTTTCGAGCCGGCCGGCATGACCGACGATCCCGACGTGAGAATCGCCTCGTCGATCATGGACTACCTCTTCAGAAAGCTGGCCGTCCTCTACATGAGCTACGACGAACGAGCTGCACTCGGGATCTTCACGACCGGCGAGCGGACCCAGCAGACACTTCCCGGGGTCGATGAGGCACCCAACACCCTCGGAATCGATCTCCCAGCGGACCCGCCGTCTGTCGAGTCCGCAAGTGAACTGGTAGACCTGATCGAAGCTGGCGGCATCCCGCAGACCCCTGAACAGCTACGAGATCCCAATGCCCCACTGTGCATGCAATGCGGGGTCACGATGCTTCGATCCGGAAGCTGCCACGCCTGTCCCAGTTGTGGCAACACCAGCGGGTGCAGCTGACCTGGCCCGCCGTTTTCGCTCACTCAGTGGTGGTCGTGCTCGAGTCGTCGGATTCGCCGATGGTCGATGTGGTCTCACCCGCAAGCGTGGGGACCACAGAGCTGGTTGCCTCACTGGTCGACGACGGATCGATCGTGGTCGGCGGGACCGTGGTGTCGATCGGCTCGAGTGGTTCGGTGATGACCGGGTCCGTCGGCTCGGTGGTTGTCGACGATCCCGTCGGCAGTGTTGTGTCGATCGGCTCGAGAGGCTCGGTGATGGTGGGCCCTGCCGGACCAACGGTGGTCACCGATCCCGATGTGGAGGCCTCGGTGGAGGGTGGGGCCGACGTTGACGAACCCGGGTCGTCCGGATCACCGGGAACGGTGGTGGTTGGCAGGAGATCCGGATCAGTCGTGTCGGGCTCATTGACCACCCACGTGGGCTGCACTCCCGGTGAGCTCGGGATCTGCAATTCAGGGACCGAAGACTCATCGGGCATTTCTGGCGCGCTCGCGATGGTCTCGGTTCGCTCCACGCTCACTGGTTGACCCAGGGTTGGCTCAGTGTCTTTCGGGGCGGTCGACGGCTCGGTTGTTGGCACCGTTACCGGCGGTGGTTCGGTTGAGGTGATGGGGGCAGGAGCGGTTTCTGTCAGCTCTTCCTCGGGCACGGCATCGACCGTTTGAGTCGACGGAGGGGAACTGGTGACCGTCGTCTCGGTACTAGTGACTGAGACGCCACCGACGGTGGGATCACTTGGATTCACGGTTCCAAACCGGATTTCGTTCTTCTGGACCTCGAGCGCCTGAAACGCGAGCGGCCCGGCGATCGCAGCGACCGAAAGTGTCGACAGCACCACGGCCAGTGCGAGCCGTGACGGTCGTGCATCTGTGGATTCCGAGGGGCGCATACGGCGGTCCAGAGCGGTGGGGGCGGATACGTACGGCGGCGCCGAACGTCGTGTGTTGAACAAGGTGTTTCTAGTCAAAAAATGGGATGTCGGGGGGAGTCAGGGATGAATAGCCCACTCAATTGAGGGAGGTTTTGTGCTCTGTTCGCGTTCGCTGCACACCGGGCGTGTGTGTCACCACAGTTGGTGGTTTTTCGGAACCGACCGTGGGGGGCAAGCTCGTTCACCGGCACCCGGTCTCGGGCTCAAACGTGTCACTTGCGATATTTGTTGCGACAGTGGGGAGGTGGCTCCCGAACGATCCAAAGCCGAATGGCGACAAGCGGCACGAGACCATCGCAAAATGGCGGGAACCTTGCAGACAACTCGCGACCGAACGATCGTCGCAGCGCTGGAATCGTTTCTCGAACAGGAACTCGAGCGAGGTGATGTTGTCGTGTTGTTCGATCCACTTCCGGGAGAGGTTCACATCACCCCGATCAAACAATCTCGTCGACTCCAGTGCAAGGGCATCGAGTTCGCGCTCACCAGGACACCAGCCGAGGGGTATGACCTCGCTCTTCATCGAGCAGATTCTGCGCTGGAGAACCACCGGTTCGGGTATCGCCAGCCGACAGCTTCGTCGCCGATCGTGGCTGACCACGACGTCGCTGCGGTGCTCGTTCCCGCGTTGGCGTTCGACCGGGCCGGGAACCGTCTGGGGTTCGGCGCCGGGTATTACGACCGGCTGCTGGCCCGTCTGCCTACCGTGCTCAAGATCGGAATCGCCGATCATGTGGTCGACGGTCGACTCCCCACCGAGCCCTTCGATGTTCCGATGACGCATCTGGCCACGGCGAAAGGCATCGTGGCCATAGGGTGAGCCGGCCGCGCAGTGTGTGTTCAGGTGAGCAGCAGGGTGATGAACGAGCCCACCGTCGTGAGCAGCATCGCGAAGACCCCCAGGATCACAACCCAGAAGACGACCGGCCGACGCCGTCGCATCGGCTCCAGCGTGTGCAGAGGTGATGGCTCGGGCTCGGAGGATTTTGGCGGGGTGTATCGGCTCACAGCGGGCGGTCAACCACGACGGTCTTGGCGATCTTGTCCCAGATGGTCTGATGGCTCGAATCGACGAACATCAGGACCAATGAGATGAAGGCGAGAATGAGCACCGCCCAACTCCCGAAGCTGCCGAACAGCACAAGGCCGAGGGGAGCGATGCGAAGGGCCGCCTGCTTGAGCGAGGGAATGTTCCCATCCGAATCAGTGATGGTCAGGTCGAGCGCCAGCTTGCCGGGTGAGGCCCCTCGAGTGACGACCATCCCGATCTCGAGGGTTGCGACTGCGGCGAGCCACACCAGATTCTGCTGGAACGAGGCGTTCATGCCAATGTCGGCTCGCAGGGTGTCGCCGACTTCCACGCCGAGAAGCAATGCGACCAGTACGGCGATGGCGAGCCACACCAGATAGTCCAGCACGCGGGCACCGATTCGACGCCCCGGGCTGGCGAGTCGGAGATCGCTGGGTAGGTCGGCCGGCTGGCTGTTTTGCCCTGGGGGTGCGGTAGGGCCGCCCTGCCAACTGGAGCCATCCCAGAAACGAACCGTTCCTGGCGGGTCACCCTTGGCGTGGTAGTAGCCGGCGGTTGGAGATGAGGTGGTGCTGCTCATAGCTCGCTCGGGGTAGAAAGTGTGAACGTAGACAGGACTGCTACAAGAGCATGTCACTGTTGACGATGGTAGTGCGGTCGCCCAGATCGCTCTGGGATGGCTCCACCGGAGCCACCGGCCGTCGTCCGACCCGCAGGAGCACCCTCAGATGGACAGAACAATCCTCGTCACCGGCGGCGCCGGGTACATCGGTAGCCACACCGCACTCGAGCTGATCGAGGTCGGCGACCGGGTGGTGATCGCCGACAACCTGGTGAACAGCTCCCAGGCATCGATCGCCGCGGTCGAGCGCCTCACCGGCGCCACGATCGATTTCGTGAACGTCGACCTCACCGATAGGGCCGGAACGGCTGAGCTGTTCGACAACCGCCCGATCGACGCTGTGATCCATTTCGCCGGGCTCAAAGCGGTCGGGGAGTCGACCGAGAAACCGCTGCTGTACTACCGAAACAATCTCTTGTCGACGATGAACCTGTTGGACGAGATGGCTGCTCACGAGGTCTTCCAGTTGGTGTTCTCCTCTTCAGCCACGGTGTATGGCGATCCCGAGGTGCTGCCGATCCCCGAGCACGCCTCAACCGGACCCACCAACGCGTACGGCCGCACGAAGTTGATGATCGAGGACATCTGCCGGGATGTGGCGGCCGCCGATGAGCGTTGGCAGATCAGCCTTCTCCGCTACTTCAATCCGGTCGGAGCCCACCAGAGCGGCGACATCGGCGAAGACCCCAACGGAATCCCGAACAACCTGGTGCCCTACGTGATGCAAGTGGCGGTCGGCCGTCGTGAGAAGCTCAATATTTTCGGCGGTGACTACGACACACCCGACGGAACCGGCGTGAGGGACTACATCCACGTCATCGATCTCGCAGCGGGCCACATCGCAGCCCTTGATCATCTGCCCGATGGGTGTCGTGAGTACAACCTCGGCACCGGAACCGGTGCGTCGGTCCTCGACATCGTGCGAGCCACCGAGGCGGTCAGCGGGAGGCCGGTTCCCTACGAGATTGTTCCCCGTCGCGCTGGCGACATCGCCACCTCATTGGCCGATCCCCGGCGAGCGAATGAAGAACTCGAGTGGCGCGCCGACCGATCTATCGAAGCGATGCTCACCGACGCATGGCGTTGGCAGTCCAAGAATCCCGACGGGTTTCCCCGGGGCGATTGACTGGAGTTTGGACCCCGGGGGAGCAGCCCCTGTGGGTCACTCGTCGCCCGGTTTGAGGCCTTCGAAGATTTCCTTGCAGGTGGGACACACTCCGAAGTTCTTCGGGTCTCGGCTCGGTATCCACACTTTGCCGCAGAGGGCCTTGACCGGGGTTCCTTCGACGGTGCTGGGAAGGATCTCGTCCTTCTTCACGTAGTGGGCAAACCGGTCGTGATCACCGTCCCCCGTGGTCGGCCGGACAACGGTCTCGGTATCGGTGGTGAACGAGGTCATGGCTCCATTGTCGCTCAAATCGGCTCGGTCGCCACTCCGGTTTCGTGATTTGTGCGGTGGGCAGCATCGCTCGTCACGACGGCTAGGGCACGAGGGACGCCCACTGGGAGAGAACCTGCTCCTCGGGCAGGCTTCCGATTGAGCGGCTGAGCACGGTGTTGTCGCCGTCGAGGTAGATGGCATAGGGGATGCCGCTGACCCCGGATGCGATCGCCCCATCGCTGTCGGCAGTGTCTCTCATGACCGTGCCGGGGAAGTTTGCGAGCCAGACCGATGGGGGATAGTTGTCGGCGTCGTCCCTGACCGCGATCGCAACTGCGTACAGATCGATCTCCGCTGGTTGCTTTCCATCGGCGACCAGGTCGGTAATCAGGTCAACCTCGGTCTGACAGTGACCGCACCAGTGGGCGAGGAAGTACACAACCTTGGGTCGTCCGTCCGGCCCGATCGTGACGTCGGTTCCGTTGAAGTTGGTGCCCTTCAGGGTTGGAGCGATTTTGCCGATCGCTGGGTCGATGTTCGGATCGTTGAGGATCCCAGGCTCCTCGGTGCTGGGGAGTTCCCCGCCACTCACCTCCACCGGCGCGGTTTCTTCCCCATCGAAGGTGGTCGTGGTTTCCGTCGTGGCGCCGGTTGTTTCAGACACCTCATCGGAGGACGCTACCGATGATGACCCACCACAGGCGGCAGCCAGGAGAACCAGGACGATCGTGAGTGGAGCGAAGGGGAGAGAACGCACCTGACAAGTATGGGGCGTCAGCTGTGAAGATTGCGGGCGCCGCACTATGTTCACACCATGCTCAGTGAAGGAACACCGGCGCCCGATTTCACGGCGCTCGATCAAGATGGAACACCGGTCACGCTGGCAGACCAGGCGGGCTCCTGGGTTCTCATGTGGTGGTACCCAAAGGCCAGCACCCCTGGTTGAACCGCCGAAGGCAAGGGTTTGCGTGATCAAGCCCAGCAGTTCACCGAATCAGGATGCAAGATCTTTGGGATCTCTTTCGACACCCCTGAAGACAACGCGGCGTTCAAGGAGGCGTTCGAGTTCCCGTTCCAGCTTCTGAGCGACGAGAGCAAGGAGGTCGGAACCGCTTATCAGGTACTCCGCGATGCAGACGACCCGTTTGCGGACTTTCCCCAACGGATCAGTTATCTGATCGATCCCCAGGGCACGATTCAGAAGTCGTACCAGGTGTCGGATCCCGCTGGGCACGCGACCGAAGTGCTCGCCGATCTCGCCGCCCTCCTTCGTTAGCCGCCGAAACCAAGCGGCGACAACCAAGAACCCCTACCCTGCGACGGTGAAGTCTCGATTGTCGAAGTGGATCCTGAAGCGATGGGGATTCGAACTTGTCGGTCACCGACCCGACGCCGACCACACGGTGATGATCGCATCACCTCACACCTCCAATTGGGATTTCCCGATCGCTCTCCTCATCGGTTGGGCGCTTGACGTCAACATGAGGTGGGTGGGTAAGAAAGAGATGTTTCCTCCGGTCATCGGGGCACTCTGGCGTCGGTTGGGCGGCATCCCGGTCGATCGAAGTTCCGCAGGTTCGATGGTGCAGGACCTAACCGACCTGTTCGTACCGGGTGAGAGGATGTCGATCGTGCTTCCCGTCTCAGGGACACGAGAACATACTTCGCATTGGAAGTCCGGCTTCTACCGAGTTGCCCGCGGTGCGGGTGTGCCGGTCGTGCCGGCGTTCGTCGACTACACCGCCAGGAGATGCGGAATCGGCGACCCGATCGAGTTGACGGGTGACATCACCGCTGACATGGACGTCTTCAGGGAGTTCTATGCAGGCATCGAAGGCAAATACCCCGAAAACGACGGTCCTGTCGTCCTGCGCGAAGAACTCGAGGCGTCCGCGCCACCAGAGCAATCCGACGACTGATTTCTATGACGATCCACTCCGTTGGTCGAGATCTTCCCAGTTCAGGGTTCGTCTGGGTCGTACGGCCTAGGAAATCAAGGTCTAAACCCCCATCGCCAAGTGGGGAAATGGGACTGGCTGTGCCATCCTGAAGTAATGACGTTCAAGACCGGCGATCGCGTTGTCTACCCGCACCACGGTGCGGCCATCATCCAGAAAACCGAGGTTGTCGAGTTCAACGGTGAAAAGAAGAAGTACTTCGTCCTGCACACCGCTCACGATGACCTCACCGTTCGGGTCCCGGTCGACAAGGTCGAAGAAGTCGGGATGCGTCCTCCGATCAGCATGTCCGATGTAGAGGACCTGTTCGAGCTCCTGGCCAAGAAGGACGTGCGCGAGCCCGCCAACTGGAGCCGCCGGTTCAAGAATCACCAGGAGAAGCTCAAGTCGGGCGATGTGTACCAGGTGGCAGAGGTTGTCCGGAACCTGGCGCTACGAGACAAGAGCAAAGGCCTGTCAGCCGGCGAGAAAACCATGTACTCCAAGGCCCGCAAAGTGCTCGTGAGCGAACTGTCGTTCGCGATGGATCTCAGTGAGGATGACGCGATGGACAAGGTCGACGAGCAACTCGTCTAACTCCCTCCGGGGGCCCTTTCGCTCGCCTTCGGGCCTTCCTGTTCATCTTCTCACTCGGCGCTGTCGCGCCTCGCTTGATGAACCGGCCCT
>JBLYYW010000435.1:0-10894 GCA_048550155.1 Acidimicrobiales bacterium
CCGAGGCGCCCGACTTCGCACAGCCTTTGGCCAACCCGAGACCAATCCCACCGTTCCCGCCGGTCACCACGACAGCTCTACCGGACAAGTTGGTGGTCGGTGCGGCATCGGCCATGGGCCGACACTACCGCCTGTGGGCGCTAGCCGTCCTGACGGCGGCCGGGACGGTTTGCAAGATCACCGGTTTCTGCGTGCACGGCTGCCCAGCGGGAGAGGGTCTCGAATACCGGCTGCAGTTCGATTCCCTTCATCGTCATCGAGTACCGAATCTGACCGTGGTTGGTGCTCCTGCTGACGATTCCCTCCGCTTCGAGCTCAGTGAGTCTGGCATCGAGGAGACGGTCCGACAGACCTGGGATGGCCGCGGTGATTTCCCCGAATCGCAACGCTCTGTCGCCGATGACCTTCAGAATCGAACCGGTCCACCGGCGACCGATCAACTCGATCGCATGCTGGAACCGGGGGCTGTAATCGGTCCTCACGTCCGAGTCGGTTGTGTCGGCAAGGCTCGCCACGGTTGACACGATAGATCATCGGGGTGGATCAGTCGCCGGTCCGGTCGCTCCCAGTGCCGAGGATGGAATCGTCGGTGTGGGGGGCAACCCGTCCGTGGCGATGCAAAGTGATGCTCACCGATTGTTCCTTCACCCACCGATAGAGCTCCACGAACCCATCGCTCGAGGGCGGGCTGGTATCGACGGCAATCCCTCGTTCGTGGCATTTGGTGAAGAGGTCGTCGGAGACTGAGCCGATGATTCGAACCCGATCGGGTGTGAGATCCAGCGCAGTGTCCACTTCGTCGTCGGTGGCAGAACCAAGGTTGAGTTTGGTGAGGGTGGATCCGGCAGTCGACGCCGCTTGTGCCAGGAGTTCCATGGCGTCGGGATCGGTTCCATCGTGGGCCACAACTACGGAGTTCAGCGGCTGGTAGCGAAGGATGTTCGATTCAGCCTCGAGCGCGGAGGGGTCGTGGTGCGCGGTGAAGGTTCGTTGCCAGGCATCGCGGAATGACCGGGCAGCGCTCTCGAGTCCGGAGTCCGGAGGGTTCACGATCGAAGCCAACTGCTGTACGTACCCCGGCCCTCCGGCTTTGGCCCCACCCCCGTAGGCCGACTTCTTCCAGCCCCCAAAGGGTTGTCGTTGCACGATTGCTCCGGTGATCACCCGATTCACATACGCATTGCCCACCGCAACACCGTCGAGCCATTGTGAGACCTCGTCCGGATCGAGCGAGTGAATGCCGCCGGTCAACCCGAAATCGGTGGTGTTCTGTACTTCGATCGCCTCGTCGAGATCTGATACTCGGACCAGACCCAGAACCGGACCGAAACACTCGGTCTGGTGGAACCACGATCCGGCCCGCACACCGATGCGAACCCCTGGGGTCCATCGATTGTCTTCCGGACCGAACTTCTCAGGACGGACCAGCCATCGCTCACCGGGATCGAGGCGGGTCAACCCTCGTTCGAGCTTGGAATCAGGTGCAGAGATGATGGGGCCAACCATCGTGGCGGGGTCAGATGCCGGGCCGCTGCGGAGGCTGAGAACCGCGTCCCGCAATCGAGGAAGAAAGGTCGGCCGGTCGTACACATCGGCGGTGACGATTCCCAGGCTGGCGGCCGAGCATTTCTGCCCCGAGTGGCCAAACGCCGACTGGATGAGGTCGGCGATGGCAAGGTCAAGATCGCATGAGGCCGTGATCACGAGCGCATTTTTTCCGCTGGTTTCGGCCAGGATCCGCAGGCGTGGGCGCCACAGCTGGAACATCTCGGCCGTGTCGTGTGATCCGGTGAGGACGACGGTTTCCACTGCGTCGTGGCTGACGAGAGCTTTCCCGACCGGACCGTCGTCGCATATCACGAGCTGAAGGCGGTCCTCGGGAGTCCCGCTGCGGTGGAATTGGTCCACGATTCGCTCTCCGATAGCTCTCGCCTGAGGGGCCGGCTTGAGGATCACAGAGTTCCCTGCCGCCAACGCTGCGGCTACCCCGCCGGTTGGGATGGCGTAGGGGAAGTTCCATGGGGCGACGATGACAGCAGGTCCCCGTCCCGAGACCGCGAAGCCATGTCCGATCAGTCGCTGCAGATCGTGGATGCCGGGGCCGCCGTAGTAACGGCAGAAGTCGATCGCCTCGGCAATCTCTGGGGCTGCTTCTCTTGCCGTCTTGTGTGTCTCCGTTGCGAGGAGTGCAACTGTCTCTGCGGCTTCGCCCGCCATGAGGTCTGCGGTTCGGTGCAACCACTGGCTGATTTGGTCGAATGATTCGGCAGTCGGTGAGGTCTCGAAACCGGTGCTGGCGGTCCCGACGATCCGGTCGATGTCTTCGACGCGTTCGATCGGCGAGATTGGCGGCATCGTGAAACCGGCGAGCGCAGTGGAGATGGCATCACGCGTTCGGGGATCGGTGAAGTCCAGCTCGGGTTGGTTGTAGAAACCCGAGGTGGCCGGTCTGGGACCGCGACGACGAGCTGAATCGACAGTTGTTCGGGCTGCCACGGCGCGACGGAACATCTCTGCCTGTCGACCGAACTCTGCAGAGTCCGGTTCGAGCGAGAACAACGAACGGAGGAAGTTGTTCGGTTGTGTGTTCTCGTCGAGCCGACGCGACAGGTAGGCCAGGCTCGACACGTACTCCTGGTCGGAGACGACCGGTGAGTACATCAGGACGGCGCCGACTTCGTCCTGGACGGCCCGCGCCTGAGCTGGCGCCATTCCCTCGAGCATCTCGAATTCGACACGTTCGCCCGCTCCGAGGTCCTTGCTTCGCACGATCGCCCACGCGATGTCGAAGAGATTGTGACTGGCGAAGCCGATCCGCACCGCGTCCGCCCATCGCCGGTCCAAAAGTTGATCGAACAACGCCTTGAAATTGGCATCAACATCGGCTTTGGAGTCGAAAGGTGCTGCGATCCAGCCGTGGAGTTCGGCCTCGACCCGCTCCATCGCCAGGTTGGCGCCTTTCACCAACCGGATCTTGATCGTCCCACCCGACGAACGATGTCGATCGACGGCCCACATGCAAAGGTCCTCCGCCGCCTGTCGAGAATCGGGAAGGTACGCCTGGAGCACGATTCCCGCATCGAGGTGTGCGAACGCCGGTTCACTGAGGACCCGTTTGAAAGCTTCCATCGTCAGCTCGAGATCTCGGTACTCCTCCATGTCGAGGTTGACGAACGTAGAGTTCGGTGACGAGGCACGATAGACGGTTCGGAGTTTGTCGCTCACTCGATCCACGGAGAAGCTGAACGCACCGCTGTCGAGGTTGGCAACAACCGAAGAGAGCTTCACCGACACATAGTTGACGTCGGTACGGCCGATCTGTGACAGGACGGTGTTCAGCCGTTGCTGTGCTTCTGCATCGGACAGGATTGCCTCGCCGAGAGCGTTGATGTTCAGACGGGAACCTTGGGCGGCTCGTCGTTCGATGTGGCGAGCCAGCGCCGGGTCATCGGCGCTGAGAATCACGCCGCTCGTTTCTGACTTGGTTCGCCACTTGACCAAGGGCATAACCACCTTTGGTGCCCTGGGGGCCATCCGCTCGGCCACCCGAAGCATGACCGAATCCAACGGTCCGAACGCTCCGGTCCCGTACTTGCTGATCAGTGCAGCGAATCGGTGTGCGGCTCTGCTCGGCTCGTCGATCCGCATCACCTCGTCGGTCAGTGCGAGAATCAGCTCTCTCGACGACTCGTCCTCCAGGAGGTTGCCGAGCCGTCGACGGCGAGCCGCTTCGGTGCGGGTTTCTCCAGTGTGACTCCTGGTGAGCAGGGCGCGGCTGAGGTTCACCGCCTGTTCTGTCAATCGATGCTCGGCGGTGGGAGTTTCTGGCTCCTCCGAAACGGGTCCGTCCGACATAGAACTAGTCAACATGCTGGCAGCGGCTCTGGCCCAAACCGCCGGTCGATGGTTGCGGCGCAGGGGCCGGTGGTTTCTGCGACTACAGCGCAGCACACCGATCACTCAGCGCGCCCGGGGACCAGGCTGACCACAAGCCTCCGACGGCCCGCCGGCTGAACTCGGTCCAACGAATTGCGCTCGGGTCGGCAACTCGACGCACCGTTTGGTGCACACCGCCTTCGAAGATCCTGTAACCGGCCCAGGAGCCGGGCCAGTCCTTCGTCGATCCGACTTCGGTGACAAGCAGGGGTCCGACCCGTCTCGCTCGGTTTCGATGGGTATGCCCTGAACTGACCAACGTTCTCGGTGCTGTCTTTGCCAGGTCGGAAAGAAACGGTTTCGATTCCTTCGACGGAATCCCGGGCGGCCAGTAGGTGGCCACCGGGTACTTCTGGAATTGATGGTGAAGGAGCATCAGATTCGGCGTTGTTGCTGACCCGGCGGCATCGAGGAGATCGTCTCGAATCGGTTCCACCGATCCGATGTCGTCATGCTCGATCGTGGTGTTGCCTGCGATGACCCTCACGCCGGGCATGTCGTGGGACCGGACTCCCATCTCGAACTGCAGGCCTCTTTTTCCCAGCGATGACGGCAGCTCAATGGGCCACGCATCGTCAACGTCGTGGTTGCCAGGCACCATGATCATCGGAAGACGTGGGAAACGGTCGACAAACTCTCCCACCAACTCAAAATCGCGGGTACGACGATGGTGTACTGCGTCACCCTTTATCACGAGCAACGATGCGCCCCAGTCGATCGCATCCTGAACTGCGGCTGTCGCACAACGCATGTCATAGTGATCATCGGCGTCGGGTTCGATGTCTCGGATGGTGCGCAACGCACCCCAGTTACCAGACCCGAGATGGAGGTCCGAAACCGTGGCGATTCTGCACAGCTCTTCACCGTGCGGGGCTGCGGGAATGGTGGTATGAAGCCGGGTGACGCCTTCGACCGATCGAACGTCGATGATTGCGGGCCCGGGAGGGATATTCTCCACCACAAGTGCACCCGGGCCTCCTTCGTGGACGAACCTGATCGGTGCCCGGCCCGGTGTCTCGACCGACATCTGCCCTCGCGGAAGGTTGCCCCAGGTGAGTTGCGCCGCACCCGGTTCAACCGCCCACACTTGAAGCGGTGACGGGCTCAGCCAGGTCAGTCGCATCGACCGAACCTCAACCGGTGACGAACGCTGACAACCGGCGTGACTCACGCTCGCGAAGGGCCGCGTTCACCCGATGTCGTTCGAGGATCTGCTCAACGGTCTTTTCCGCTTGCGTGAGCGGATGCTCCGCCATGAAGGAAGCCACATCGGCTACGAGGTCGACCGTGTCGAGCGATGTGACACCTTCGAGCATTCTGCTCAGCGCCGCGCTGGGTAACAGTTCGTACAAGCGATCCCAGTGCTCCTTTATGAACTCCCATGTTTGCTGTCCGGATGTGCGGCTGGCCAGTGCGGTCCGAAGCGCATACGGGGCATCCTGGGAGCGAACCTCGCCGTTGAGAATCATGGTGCGAAACTGGTCGACCAGCTCATCTGTGGGAAAGGCAGTGAGGCCGTAGAGATATCGGAGCTGCTCCTGAGGATTGGTGTTCGTTCTGTACTCATTGACGTAGTCGTCGAAGTCAGCCTGGTCACCGACCGAAGCAGCCACGGTGATGGCGGCAGACATCAAGGCAGGGTCCACCAATTCGGCGTTCCTGCGACCAACCGACACCGTTCGTTGACATTCGCTCTGCACATCGGGATCTTCGGCGATGGTGCCCATGGCCTTGACCAGGTCGGCTCGCAGCTGTCGATCCCGCGGCTCTTCGTTCTCGACCGGGGTGAGACCGATGTTGGCCAGCATCGGCGAGAGGATGTCGTGGGCGATCGTCTTGAAACCGTCGTGGGCATCGCTGTCGACCAGCCGGTCGAGCCGATCCAAGCCGGCGATGATCCTCTGCCAGACCGTTCGCGACGTTTCTGACGCCATCGCCTCCAGCAGTGTGAGGAAGGTGGTGGTCGACGTGGTGCTCGCCAGAACCGACGCCCATGCGTCGTCGATCAGTGCGTAGCGCTCGACCTCATTCAACTCGTTGGACTCGAGCGAACTCAAGCTCTCCAGCAGCTCAGGCGGATAGCTCACCCGCACGAAACTGGCGCCCTCCGAATTCACAACGAGGTGCGCTCCATCCGGCACCTCGATCTCCACCGGTTCGTCATCGAGTACGAGCTTGTTGAGTGACCGATGGTCCCCGGTGATGAGGCTGTACCGAAGTGGTACTTGCCAGCGGTGCGGTTCTGCCTCCGTTCCGCCGCCCGTGCTCAGGCATCGGGTCTGAGTGAGCGTGGCGACACCGTCGCTGAAGGTCACCTCGATCAACGGGAAGCCGCCCTGATAAATCCAACCGTCCATCATCTCCCGAACCGGCTTGCCCGTGGCCTCTTCCAAGGCATCCCAGAGATCGGTGGTAACGGTGTTTCCGTACGCATGCTTCTTCATGTAGAGGCGCAAGCCTCGCCGGAATGACTCCTCGCCGAGATGCTGTTCGAGCATCCGGACCACCGCCGCGCCCTTTTCATAGGTGAGAATATCGAACATTCCCTCGGACTCTTCCGGGGTGTGTACGTCGAACTCGACCGGGCGAGTGGAGGCGAGCGCATCGGTGGTGAACGCGGAGCTCCGCGACAACCCGAAGTCGGCCCAGCGGTTCCATGACGGCCGATACTCATCGGTGCACTTCATCTCCATGAACGTCGCAAAGGCCTCATTGAGCCAAATGCCTTCCCACCAGTCCATGGTCACCAAGTCGCCGAACCACATGTGCGCCAGTTCGTGGTTGATGACATCGACCGAACGCTGCTTTTCGGCCTGGGTGGTGACGGCTGGATCGATCATGAGAATGGCCTCACGGAATGTGATACAGCCCAGGTTCTCCATCGCCCCGAATGCGAAATCCGGAATCCCGATCAGATCGACCTTGTCGCCCGGGTAGGGGACTCCGAAGTACTCGGCGAAATAGCTCAAGGCGAATTCGCCTGCATCGAGCGCGTACTCGGTCATGGTGGCCATTCCGGGTTTGGAGACCACTCGAAGAGGCACGCCGTCGACATCGCGAGTTTCGCTGAATTCGAGCGGTCCGATGACCCATGCAACGAGGTAGGTCGACATCACCATGGTCGTTGCGTAGTGGGCGGTGTGGCCTCCCTCGGGGTGTTGGTCCCGTCCGATCTCGGCCGCATTCGACACCGATTCCATCCCCTCAGGAACTCGCAGCGAGATGTCGTAGCTCGCCTTGTACGAAGGCTCATCCCAACACGGAAAAGCCTTTCGAGCGTGTGGGGCCTCGAACTGGGTGGTCCCCATGACCCGCTCGTTGCCGTCGAGATCGGTGAAGTGGCTCAGGTAGAACCCGACCAACTGTTCATTGAACGTGCCACTGAAGTCGATCGAGACAGATGTAGTGGGTCCCGTTGGCTCCGCCTGGATTGTGAGCCGTTCAAGTTTGGGATCGAGGGCGAACGGCGCAGCGGTGTCGTCCACCGTTACGGCTTTGATCGCAAGCCCATCGCTGTTCAGTGTGATCGCGTCGCCTGACTCACCGACGTCGGCTGTGATGGTGACTGAGCCACAAAAGGTCCCGGCGTCGAAATCAGGCTCGATCAACAGCCTGTAATTCCGCGGGATGACCGAGGGCGGGAGTCGATGCGGATCTCTAGGTGTTTCAACTTCAGGCACGACTGCGAGGCTACTCGTCCGGTAACGTCTCCTACCGTTCCCAACGGTCCCGAAATACGCGAGATCACAGAGAAACATGCCAAGAGGACAACCTGACATGAACCACAACGACTATGACGTACTCGGGATCGGAAATGCGATCGTTGATGTCATCGCCCAGTGTGACGACGAGTTCCTTCGCGACGAGAGCATCGAAAAGGGCGGCATGACGCTGATCGATGAAGGCAGAGCCAAGCAGTTGTACCAGGCGATGGGACCAGCCATCGAAGCCAGCGGGGGATCGGTCGCCAACTCGATGGCTGGGATCGCCTCGTTCGGAGGCAACGCTGCGTTCATCGGCAAGGTACACGCCGATCAGCTGGGTGAAGTCTTCATCCACGACATGCGATCCGTCGGCGTTGCCTGTGACGTCGCCGGATCCGACGACGGTCCCGCCACTGCGCGATCACTGATCCTGGTCACCCCCGACGCCCAGCGATCGATGAACACCTTTCTCGGTATCTCGAGTTTGCTCGAGCCACACGACGTGGACCCTGACCTGGTGTGCCGGTCCACGCTGTTGTTCTGCGAGGGCTATTTGTGGGACATCGAGTCAGCCAAGAAGGCAATCCGCTTCGCCATGACAACCGCCATCGACGGTGGCAACCGGGTGGCGCTCAGCTTGTCCGACACGTTCTGCGTCGATCGACACCATACCGAGTTCCGCGATCTCGTAGCGGGCCCGGTGGACACATTGTTCGCCAACCGCAGCGAACTGCTGCGGTTGTACGAAACCGACAACATCGAGGAAGCCTTCGACCATCTTGGTCAGGATGTCTCGCTCGGTTGCGTGACAATGGGGACTCTGGGCTCGATGCTGATCGACAACGGCCGCCAGATCAAGATTCCCGCCTACGAGGTGGGGAGGGTCGTCGACACCACCGGTGCCGGTGACCAGTACGCCGCAGGAGTGCTCTACGGCCTGGCGCAGGGCAGAGACCTTGAAGAATGTGGGCGTCTCGGCTCGCTCGCGGCCGCTGAAGTCATCAGCCATGTCGGTCCTCGACCGTTGACCCCGCTCGCCGACCTCGACATTTCCCACGCCAAGGTTGATGCCCGCTCGTGGGTGAGCGAGTAGCCGGCGACGCTCAAACGCTCCAGCCGACCAATTTGGTGTCAAGGTACTCGTCGAGCCCGACGTGCCCGCCCTCACGACCGACGCCGCTTTCCTTCACCCCGCCGAACGGGGCCGCAGCGGCCGTCGGGTTGATGTCGTTGATGCCGATGATGCCGAACCGGAGACCTTCTGCGATTCGCCAGGCCCGGCTGATGTCACGCGTGTACACGTATGCGGCGAGTCCGTAGGCGGTGTCATTCGCCATCGAGAGGATGTCGTCCTCGTCATCGAAGATGATCACTGGAGCGACCGGACCGAATGTCTCCTCGCTGTGGATCGCCATCTCCGAGGTCACTCCGGCCAGAACGGTCGGAGCGTAGAAATACCCGCGGTCGAGTCCATCGGCGGTGAGTCGTCTGCCACCGGTTCGTACATCGGCCCCTTTGGCCGCTGCATCACGAACCTGGCGGTCAACCTTGGCGAGGCTTGGCTCGTCGACAAGCGGGCCGATCGACACCCCCGTTGTTGTGCCGTCACCGGCCTTCATTTTCTCGACTCGCTGGGTCAATGTGTCGAGGAACGGTTCGGCGATCGACCGCTGGACATAGATCCGGTTCGGACTGATGCATGCCTGTCCGGTGTTGAGAAACTTCACCAGTGATGCACCCTTGGCAGCATGTGTCGGGTCGGCGTCGTCGAACACGATGAACGGCGCGTGACCGCCGAGTTCCATCGACACCCGCTTCATCGTGGGCGCAGCGTTCTGGGCGAGGAGTTTTCCGACCTCGGTTGAACCGGTGAAGGTGAGCTTGCGGACCCGGGGATCCTCCAGCCAAGCGGTCCCGACCGACGCAGGATCGCTGGTGTTGACCATGTTCACGACTCCAGCCGGAACACCGGCGTCGTGGAAGACTTCGAACATCGCCTTGGCGCAAAGGGGAGTCTGTTCGGCTGGCTTGAGAACCATGGTGCAGCCGGCCGCCAGCGCCGGCCCGATCTTTCGGGTGAGCATCGAGATGGGATAGTTCCAAGGAGTGATGGCAGCGCAGACACCGACCGGCTGGTGCATCACCACGAACCTCTGGTCCGGACGCGGAGCGGGAATCGTTTCGCCATACACCCGTTTCGCCTCTTCGGCGTACCACAGAAGGAAGTCGGCGCCGTACTTCACCTCGTTGCGGGCCGCCTTCAGTGGCTTTCCTTGCTCTGACGTCATCAGCTGTGCGAGATGCTCGGACCGCTCTGTCATCAGCTCCCAGCAGCGATACAGAATTGCCGAACGTTCATAGGCCGTTGACCCAGCCCAGAGAGGGAACGCCGTTTCGGCGGCGGACACCGCAGCTCGGGCTTCTTCGACCCCACCATCGGCAACTGCACCTATGACGTCGCCGTTAGCTGGATTGAGGACCTCGAACTTTCGGTCGGACTCCACCCACTGGCCTGCGATGTATTGCACGGTCAGAAACCGTATCGCTCCGCCACAGCCATGGTGAATTGCCTAGAAAGGCGATTTTGTAGTGAATGAATAAAACGGTTTCAGCCGTGCTACAAACAAAGGTGTCGGCGGGGGCGCGTCGCCCCGCTCCTGCCGACACTTTTCTGTCCCGCCGGGGGCCTCTTGCCTCGCCTCCGGGCCTTCCTGTTCGTCTTCTCACTCGCTGACGCTCGCTTGACGAACCGGCCCTGCGGGTCGGCCCGGAACGTGGGAGTGTCTGCTCGTACCTCGCAGGCCACTCCATTGTCCCGCCGGGGCCTCTTGCCTCGCCTGTTGGTTGTTGGCCTTCGCTCGCCTTCAGGCCCGCGGGCCATGTTCTCACTGCGGGCCTGGCGGCCCTCGCTTCATGGCCCTTCGGCCTTCCGGGTCGCTCCGGCGGTGGGCCTTCCTGTTCGTCTTCTCACTCGCCCTCCTCGTTCCTCGGCGGGCTCGCTTGATGAACCGGCCCTTCGGGTCGCCCGGGAGAGGGGCGGGCGGCGCTCGTACCTCGCTAGGCCCGCCTGTGTTGTCCCCGGAGGGAATCTCAGTGTTGCAGTTCGGCTCCGCCGAGGGCGAGAAACTGAAACTTCTGGGAAAACATGCCGTCTGGCCGATCTGGGAATATTCCTCTCCGGATCTGGCCCGAGGAATGACCCTGACTTTCGCGCTGACCGATAACCTCCTTATAGCCTGCCTTTCAGAAAGACC
>JBLYYW010000436.1:0-6679 GCA_048550155.1 Acidimicrobiales bacterium
ACAGCCTCGATCGGTTCGTTGGCCGGCTGCGGGAGCGGTTCGGGTACTGGGGAGACAGCCTCGATCGGTTCGTTGGCCGGCTGCGGGAGCGATTCGGGTACGGGAGAGACCGTGTCGATCCGGTGTCTCAGCGCACGCTCGAAGCGGTCTGAAACCTCATACTCCTCGTCAGCAGCGACCACCTGTTGTTCCTCAGCGACGGCCGCAACTGGGGGTGATGAGATCGGAGCGAGGTCGGCTTCACCCGACTGCGCCGCATGCTCGGACATGTAGATCGGAGAGTCGTCTCTGGACTCGGTTGGCGCAACCCAGGATGCTTCTTCGACCGAAGCCGCATCGATTTCGGCCGACGGAGCCTCGGCCGAGTGCTGCGCGGCCTCCACCAACGCTTCTCCTGCCAGAGCGAGTTCGGATACCGGCGTGGGGTCGTAGGTGATCTCCACACCTCCGGCGACCGTGATGTCAGCTGGGAGATCGGGGTCCACAGGCTCGACCTCAACATCCAACGTGGCCGCCAGTCGCTCGAGTTCTTCCTCGGTGAAGTGGGTTCCAGTCGTGGTCGGGGGCTCGACCCCAGCCGCGACCGGTGCGCCTTGGTCGACCGGTGGCCGATACTCGGGCTCGCGGTAGTTGTCAGGGATGTCTTCAGCTCGAGCGTTCTCCAGCGAGACTAGAGCGCGCCGTTCCTCTGCCGCAGCGTCAATTCGACTGTCTGCGATGCCTGAATCCTGGAGGGGCGTGAACTCTGCACCACCTGGAGGCATCCGCAGCTCGAGCTCGATCGCGATCTGACGCAGTACGTCTGCTTCGTCGTAGCTGACGGGGTCGAGTTGATGAGTACCGTTCAACGTCCGAATCTGCAAACGGCCGGTGCGAGCGTCGGAACGGATGGCGACGATAGAGTCCAATGCGATCTTGCGTTGGGTCGTTCCCGCTCGTTTGCCCTGCTGAAGCATCTCAATACATTGCTCAGCCGAGGCGCGGAACTTTCGAGTCTGTTCCACGAAGTAGCCCCTGCTCAGTCCGTAGACAACGTGGCAGTCCGGCTCGACGCCGTGACGACGCCCGCCATCGATGCGGGACACAGTCCATACGAGCAGATCATGCGCGGTCGACCATCGTTCGGATGAATCCGGAGCTCGCTGCTGATCAGCCTGGGAGGCGGCATTCGTGTTCACAATCGCCTATCGGCGGTCGAGGACGGTTCATGAGCGATAGATCAGGACTGGGGCCGACTGATTCCACCGAGGAAGCACCGTGCGGATGGAGTCAATGGGCGCTAAAGTCTTTGCTCCAACCTCTTGATGAGGACTGGGGCTTTAGCTCAGTTGGTAGAGCGCTTCCATGGCATGGAAGAGGTCAGGAGTTCAATTCTCCTAAGCTCCACTGGTGATCGTCGATGCCCCGTGCACCAGACCCCAGGTGCCAGCTGTTGTCACGGGACTGCAAGGGACAGATGGCGGCGGTTGTGGCTACCCTTTCCACCAACACACTGGCGCACCGACGGTGCGCCAGACAGCTCTGGAGAATGCACTGATAGATCCAACCGAAGAACGACGGCGCTCCGAGGCGGAGATTCGAGAGCATGTCGGAATCGCCATCGAAGCCGCCGAGGACCGGAAGGCGGTCGACACCCAAGCCTTCTTCGTGGGTGAGGTGATGGGCATCACCGATTGGTTCGTGGTGACCAGCGGTTCGAACCCTCGCCAGGTGCGCGCCATCGTCGAGAACATAGAATCAGAACTCACCGCGCGCTATTCGATCAAGCCGATCCGTGTGGAGGGCCTCGACTCGCTGGCCTGGGTGCTGATGGATTTCGGCGGGTTTGTGGTGCATGTCTTTCACCAGGAGGCCCGCGACTACTACAAGCTCGAGCGGCTCTGGTCTGATGTGCCGCGCTACGAACAGCAGCCCGCATAGCCGTTCTCGGGAGCGGTCGCTAGTTTGACTCCCAGCGGCTCAGCACGGCCAAATGGTCCGGCCCGAGCTGCAAGACAATCGGATCGCTGGGTAGCTGGGTCGCCGATGGGTTCACCGGCACACCCGGAAACGTTGCCATCAGCTCTTCGGCCTCTTCTGAACCTGCCTCGACCATGAACGCCGTTGGCGAATCGTCGAAGACTGCACCATTCGAGATGGCCACGACCTCGACCCCGAGGCGTCCGAGAGCCCGAGCGGCCGAATCGAGATCGGCCTCACCGGTTCGGTCCTCGATCTGAACCCTGAATCGGTCGCCTGCACTGTCGCCGGCAGGAAAGGCCACCAACCGGCGGATCAACAGTTCAGTCCGCTCAGGGCTTGCGACGGGAACACCATCGGAGCCGCGTTCGAGCGGTAGTACGACGACCTCGTGGGGACCCTCCGACAACGAACGAATCGTTCTGCTGAGTTGATCAGCTGACTCCGCAGGTGGATTCTTCAGCAGCTCGGTCCAGAACAGTTCGCGGCGGACCAGCGCAGCGAGTGAGTCAGCGCCATCAACGGTTCGACCCAAGAATGCCGAGGTCGCAGGGCCTGAAACCTCGACCTGACCAACCTCGAACAGAATCTCGCCTGACGCACCCGGTACCGGGTCGGGATTGTCGAGCGCGTACGAGGTGTCGCCAAGCAGCACCGACCAGCGTTGGGCATCGACGATTTCGACCGTGGGGATTCGCAGCTGAAGCGCTCCGGCCACTGCGTCGATTGCTTCGGCGGGCGACATGCTTCGCAACACCTGCCCGGGGCCGGTCTCCAGCTCGGCCGGGATCAATACAACTGCACCGCCGCGCGCGGTCTGACCGATACTGGCGACTACGGCAACCCCGGTGATCTCTGAATCGTCCATCTCGACAACGCCGACCACCGGTGTTGGATCCACGAGGGCCACCCAACCTGGGGACTCAGGGCCTGGGTCTTCGATGAATGTTCCCGTTCTCGTGTCGAGCAACGTACGGAATCCCAGGTACGCGAGAAGCGGAATGGCGAGGAATAGCGCGACCTCGGCTACGAGGAACATTCGTTTCGATGCCCGACCTGACCTCACGGCGCCAGCTCTTTGTACAGGCCATGGGCCCTGAGAAGTGCCTCGACCGGCGGGGAGACCATGTTGGCGATCGGCAGTCCGGCGCTCACTCGATGCCGTATGTCGGTACTGGACACCTCGATCAGGGGCGCGTCGACGACGCTCACGCGAAAGCCCGGGGATGGGGCACCACGCTGACCGCCGCGCTGAACCATGACGAAACTGGCACGCTCGGCAAGCCAGGCGGAATCGTGCCACGTGTGCAACTGGGCACCGGCATCGCTACCCACAATCACCTCGAAATCAGTGCCCGGAAACGATCCCTGGAGCGTGCGAAGGGTGTCAGCTGTGTAACTGGGCCCACCGGCCCGAATCTCGGTTTCGCACGATTTCAGTGCGAAATGAGGGTGACGTGACCAATAACACGCCTGGTCGACCATCATCAGTCGAATCTCTGCCGGGCTCACGTTCCGCGCTGCGCGCTTCTGCCACGGGTCGTTCGCTACCACGAACCACAATTGGTCGTAGTTTCGATGCTCCGCAACGCTCTGACCAGTAAGAAGGTGCCCTACGTGGGGCGGATCGAAGGTGCCCCCAAACAGCCCGATTCGCCGCTTCGGGGACGGGGTGGGAGGTGTTTCGACAGACATCGCGGTGGGTGATCTCAGAGAAGCGCTAGCTCACTAGACAGCAAAAGGCACCCTCGGGTGACTAATGTCACTCGACTCGCGGGAACCCTCTGTAGTACTAATGACGCTTGGTCTTTGCAAGACCCAACGTGCTCAACAACATATCCAGCGTATGGATCATTTTCGGCACAAACGGACACTTGTAAAGAGCGAGACGAAATCACCCGCCTTCGTCCCGCCCCGCCCAACCCCCACTCCCTTCAACCCGCACGAGAGTTAGAGACGCGCTAAATGAGTGACTCAGTAGGTCAATACCTTAATGAGATCGGCCTTGTTCCCCTCCTCACCGCCATCGAGGAACGTGAACTCAGCCAGATCATCGAGAAGGGCAGAGATGCCCGTGAAGCAATAGAAAACGGTGAGAACACCGCCGAGAATCGCCGGGCTGCCCGGGCGGCAGCACGCGCCAAGGATCGTTTCATCCGGGCGAACCTTCGCCTGGTGGTCAGCGTGGCACGCCGTTACCCCCTCCCCCCTTCGATGGAACTGCTGGACCTGATTCAGGAGGGCAACCTCGGGCTCGAGCATGCGGTCGACAAGTTCGACTGGCGCAAAGGCTTCAAGTTCTCCACCTATGCAACCTTCTGGATTCGCCAGGCCATCGGCCGGGCCCTCGATCAGAAGGCCAGCCTGGTCCGCCTGCCTGGTGATCGGTCCGCCTCACTGAGGGCCGCACTTCGTCAGGTCTCTGGCGACGGCGACGAACTCGACGATGAGCATGCCCGCCTCCACCGACTGACCACCCCCACTTCGCTTGATCGCACCATCGGTGATGACGACAGCAATGAACTGGTCGATCTTCTGCCCGACGCCAATCCCGGTCCTGAGGTCGAGGTCATGGCTCGCGCCGAGGAGACCATGGTGACCGGACTCCTCGACGTCCTCGACGAGCGGGCCCGCTACGCAGTCGAGCAGCGTTTCGGGCTCAACGACGGTCGCAAGCGAAGCTACCGCGAGGTCGGAGAAGAGCTCGGTGTAACAGCCGAAGCCGCTCGTCGCCTGGTGAAGCGGGCGGTCAGCGCCGTGCGCGACCAGGCCGGCGATGTCATGGCCGACTTCGACGCCGCGTAAACCCCCCAACAAGGCGCAACCTGCGCACGTTCTTGAACCCCGGCCCTGTGGCCGGGGTTCTGAAGTTTTCCCCCGGCATTGCGGACACACGCACGCCAAGCCGGGGATCAGTCCCAGATGTGTTCGACTACGAGATCAGCTCAGCAACACGGAAGGCCAGCTCGATGCCCTGGCTGGCGTTGAGTCGGGGGTCACACATCGTCTCGTAACGCCTGTTCAGATCGGCGGTCTCGACGAGCTCGGCACCACCGACGCATTCGGTGACATCGTCACCGGTGAGTTCGACGTGGATCCCGCCGGGGTTGGTCCCCACCTCACGATGAGCGGCGAAGAATCCTGCGACCTCGTTGACGACGTGTTCGAAATCTCGAGTCTTGTGCCCGCTGTCGGCGGTGAAGGTATTGCCGTGCATCGGGTCGCACGCCCACACGACCCGGTGACCGGACTCTTTGACAGCTCGGAGAATAGGCGGCAACGACTCAGCCACCTTTTCGTGACCCATGCGGCTGATCAACGTGAGTCGACCGGCCTCGCGGTCAGGGTCCAGCGCCTCGCACAAACCGACGACGTCCTCGGGTGTCGCAGTGGGGCCAACCTTGCAGCCGACCGGATTCTTGATACCGCGGAAGAACTCGACGTGAGCACCGTCGAGCTTGCGCGTCCGCTCGCCGATCCACACCATGTGGGCGCTGCAGTTGTACCAATCGCCGGTCAGGGAGTCCTTTCGAGTCAACGCCTCCTCGTACTCCAGGATGAGCGCCTCGTGGCTGGTGAAGAAATCGGCCTCGTGGATCTCAGGATGGTTGCTGGACACGCCGGCGGCTTCCATGAACCGAAGCGCACGATTGATCTCTTCGGCCAGGGCCATGTACCGCTCCCCCGCTCGGCTGTCGCTCACGAACTCTTGGTTCCAAGCCTGCACGCGGTGAAGATCGGCAAATCCCCCCTTGGTGAACGCCCGCAGAAGATTCAAGGTGGATGCGCTCTGATGGTAGGCCTGGAGCAGACGGTCCGGATTGGGTTTGCGATCACCGGCTGAGAACGGGAGGTCATTGATCATGTGACCCAAGAAGCTGGGCAACTCGGTGCCGTCCACGGTCTCGGTTGGCTTGCTGCGCGGCTTGGCGAACTGTCCTGCGATTCGACCGACCTTGACCGCCGGAACGCCTGACGAATACGTCAGGACGACAGCCATCTGGAGGATCACGCGCAGCTTGTCGCGGATCTGGTCGGCGTTGAAGCCGTCGAAACTCTCCGCACAGTCCCCAGCCTGAAGAAGAAACGCTTCGCCTTCGGCGACCTTCGCCAATCGATTCCGAAGGTCACGCGTCTCGCCTGCAAACACCAGCGGCGGCAGGGTGGCGAGTTTCTTCTCCACCTGCTCCAGGTCGTCTCGTGCGGGCCACGTTGGCTGCTGAAGCGCCTCGAACGAGCGCCACGAGTCAGGAGTCCAGTTCATGGGCCCCAGTGTATTCCCCGCTGGGATAGTACGGCGGTCCGCAGTCTGGGAGGATTGCCGGATGAAAGATTCACTCCGCGTCGGGCTGACCCACTCGATCACCTACACCGTGCCAGAGTCCAAGACTGTCCCACATGTGTACGAGGACTCCAGCGACTTTGCGGTGATGCCGCGAGTCTTCGCTACCGCGTTCCTGGTGGGGTTGCTCGAGCGATGCTGTCTCGAGTCGCTGATCCCACACCTCGACTGGCCTGAAGAGCAGTCCGTGGGAACACATGTCGATGTCTCACATACTGCGGCGACGCCGCCCGGTCTCACCGTCACCGTGCAGTCGGAGTTGGTGGAGATTGACCGCAATCGCCTTGTGTTCCACGTCAGCGCTCACGACGGTGTTGACCCGATCACCTCAGGGCGTCACGAACGTTTCATCATCGATGCGGCCACGTTCAACGCCTC
>JBLYYW010000437.1:0-5228 GCA_048550155.1 Acidimicrobiales bacterium
GCTATGACGAGCCGGTCTGGAGAGGCCAGTGCGCCCAGCAGGACCGCAGCTTCGAGCCGGTGAAGCTCCTGGACTCCCAGCGCGTCGGCGACCTCTCTTCCTGTGCGACCCAGGAGCCGGTGAATATCCCCGTCGGAGTCCCGGCACTGGAGTGTCAGCGCTTCAGCCACCCCGGTCGCGGCGGTGGTCTTCCCGACGCCCATCAGACCGGTGATGACCACATGTCGGATCATGCCGGCAGGGTTGTCCTCACCACGGTCCGACCCTTGGTCTTGCCGGCCAGAATCTCTTTGGCCTGATCGGCGATCTCGGCGAGCGGAACCTCGGTGGTGATCGATGCGAGTGAGTCGGCGTCGAACACTTCGGCGATCCTGGCCCAGATTCGTTGGCGCTCCTCGTAGGGCGCAACCACCGAATCGATTCCGAGGATGTTGACGCTGCGGAGCAAGAACGGAATGACCGTCGTGGTCAGCGTGTTGCCGCCCGCCAATCCGCACGACGCCACCGAGCCGCCGTACTTGATCTCCGCGAGAACGTGGGCGAGCGTGTCTCCGCCCACAGCATCCACACAGCCAGCCCACCGTTCCGGGAGCAGCGGACGCCCCGGTGCATCGGAGATCTCAGCTCTGTCGATCACCTCGGCGGCACCCAGCGCACGAAGTTCGTCGGCGTTTTCCATGCGGCCGGTGCTGGCCACGATGTGATGCCCCAATGCTGCGCCCCACAGGATTGCGGAGGACCCCACTCCGCCCGATGCACCGGTCACGAGGATCGGATCACCCGGCTCCACTCCGTGCGATTCCAGGGCGTCGATTGCCTGCATGGCGGTGAAGCCGGCTGTTCCGATCGCCATCACGTCCTTGGTGGTCATTCCCGATGGAACCGGCACGAGCCAGTCGGCGTTGAGTCGGGCCCGTTCGGCATACCCTCCCCAGTGCATCTCCCCAACCCGCCAGCCTGTGCACAGCACCTGGTCACCCAGCTGATAGCGGCCGTCGGCCGAGTCGACCACAGTTCCGGCGAGGTCGACTCCCGGCACGTGTGGGTAGGTTCGGACGAGCCGACCGATTCCTCGCAAGACCATGCCGTCCTTGTAGTTCAACGACGAGTATTCGACCGAGATCGTCACCGGGTTTTCCACCGTCGGTAGCGCCGACTCTTCCAGATCGGTGACGGCCGAGGTCACCCTTGGCTTTTCGCCCGAGGAGTCCTCGGAAAGTAGGAGAGCTTTGAAGGTCATGAGTCTGGAACGTACTCCCAACGGCTACCTTGGCCAAACGAGGAGTGGCTCGTGGACGACGTGCCAGAAGACGAAATGGGGCCGACGTGACCAAACACATCTTCGTGACAGGCGGAGTCGTAAGTTCGCTTGGAAAGGGACTCACCGCTTCTTCGCTGGGCAACCTTCTGAAGGCACGGGGTCTGAGGGTCACCCTGCAAAAGCTCGACCCCTATCTCAACGTGGATCCCGGGACCATGAATCCCTTCGAACATGGTGAGGTCTTCGTCACCGACGATGGCGGCGAAACAGATCTCGATCTCGGTCACTACGAGCGGTTTGTCGACGAAAGCCTCACGCAGGCGTCGAATACGACAACCGGCTCTGTGTACAGCAGCGTGATCGCCAAGGAGCGCCGAGGGGAGTATTTGGGAAAGACCGTTCAGGTGATCCCACACATCACCAACGAAATCAAAGAGCGCATCGCCAACCTGGCGAGTGATGACATCGATGTCGTGATCACCGAGGTCGGCGGCACCGTCGGCGACATCGAGATTCTGCCGTTCCTCGAAGCGATCCGCCAGTACCGTCTGGATGTCGGCCGACAGAACGTGTGTTACGTGCACGTCACCCTCGTTCCCTACATTGGACCGGCCGGTGAGCAGAAGACCAAACCGACCCAGCACAGCGTCACCGAACTCCGCAGCCGGGGTATCCAGCCCGATGTGATTGTCTGCCGTTCCGATCGCGAGATCCCTGATCCACTGCGACAGAAGATCTCCAACCTGTGTGATGTGCCGATCGCGGGCATCATTACCGCTCCCGATGCCCCGAGCCTGTACGAGATTCCGCTGCGGATGCATGCCGGCGGTCTGGACGCGTATGTCTGCGAGATTCTCGGATTGGAGGCCGACGAGGCTGCGCTCGAACCGTGGAAGGCTCTGGTTCAACGCGTGGAGCAGGCGTGGAAGCCGCTCCGGATCGGCATCGTCGGCAAGTACGTCTCGCTTCCCGACGCCTACCTGTCGGTCGCAGAAGCACTGCGTCACGCTGCGTTCGCTCACGAGGTCGATCTCGAAATTGACTGGATCATGAGCGACCACGTCGAGGGCATGTTGGTAGGGGAGCAGCTCAACCATCTCGACGGTGTCGTACTACCCGGGGGATTCGGGGAGCGGGGCATCGAAGGCAAGATCGCAGCGGCTGGGTACACCCGAGAGAACCACATCCCGTGTTTGGGCCTGTGTCTCGGGATGCAGGTCATGACCATAGAATTCGCCCGCAACGCGATGGGACTGCACGGCGCGAACAGCAGCGAGTTCAACCGATCCGATGTGGTCACGCCGCACCCTGTAATCGATCTGATGGAGAGTCAACGATCTGTCGAAGACAAGGGCGGGACAATGCGTCTTGGCGCCTATGTCGCCGTTCTTCAAGAGGGCTCGCAGGTGGCCAACTTGTACGGCCAGCCCGTCGTGCAGGAACGCCATCGGCACCGCTATGAGTTCAATCCTCGGTATCGCTCGCAGTTCCTCGAGTGGGGGCTGTCCACCTGCGGAATGTCACCCGACGGCAAGCTGGTCGAGTTCATCGAATTGCCCGGTCACCCGTTCTGGATCGGCACCCAAGCCCACCCCGAGCTCAAGAGCCGTCCGAACCGTCCGGCACCGCTCTTCGACGGTTTCATCCAGGCCGCGCTCGAACGGGCTGAGCAACTGGACCCCGACCGCTTCGAGTCGAGAAGGCCCGCCCAGGATCAAATATCGATAACCCTGGACTGATTCGACGGGCGCCCATACACCTCGCCAGGGGTCGGTTCCATCGGTTGAACGCAGTGCTTCTGGTGCCGTCTCAAAAATTGGAGCAGACTGGGAGTTCACAGCCTGTCGTTGCTTCCTCTTGACGGGGTCGCGAGCGCAGGCACAACAACCGAAGGGGACTCTCGCTGATGAGCAACACCGTGAAAGCTGCCATTCTTCAAACCGGCTGGACCGGTGACAAAGAATCGATGATCGAGGTGCACGAGAAGCACATGGCCGAAGCGGCAGCACAGGGGACACAGGTGATCTGTTTCCAAGAGCTCTTCTATGGACCGTACTTTTGTCAGGTGCAGGAAGCCCAGTACTACAGCTACGCGGAGGCGATTCCGGATGGCCCGACCACGAAGAGATTCCAAGAACTCGCGGCCAAGTACGGAATGGTCACCGTGCTCCCGATGTATGAAGAGGAACAACCTGGCGTGCTGTACAACACCGCGGCGGTGATCGACGCCGACGGTAGCTACCTGGGCAAGTACCGCAAGACCCACATCCCTCAGGTGCGCGGCTTCTGGGAGAAGTTCTACTTCCGTCCCGGGAACCTCGGTTACCCGGTGTTCGATACCGCGGTGGGCAAGGTCGCTGTCTACATCTGTTATGACCGCCACTTCCCCGAAGGCTGGCGCATGCTCGGTCTCAATGGCGCCCAGATCGTGTTCAACCCCAGTGCCACGAGCCGGGGTCTGTCGGCGTATCTGTGGCAACTGGAGCAGACCGCATCGGCTGCGGCGAACATGTACTACGTAGGGGCAATCAATCGGGTCGGGATCGAGGACCTCGGTGACAACGACTTCTATGGCACCAGCTACTTCGCCAACCCGCGCGGTCAATTCGTCGATGGCACTGCCTCGGACACTGCGGAGGAACTCGTGATACGAGACCTCGACATGGACGTGATTGCCGAAGTCAGAGCACAGTGGGCGTTCTACCGCGACCGCCGCCCCGACATGTACGGAAAGATTGCTGAGGCGTAGACGTGTCGAGCGCGGCAGAACTGCACGAGCGCTACAAGCGTTCCCTCCCGTCCTTTTTGAGCCCGTATTACGCAGACCCGATCCAGATCGATCGAGGCGAGGGCAGCTATGTCTTCGACACGGACAACAACCGGTACCTCGACTTCTTCGGTGGCGTGCTCACCACAATGATCGGGCACAACAACCCCAAGGTGACCGCGGCGGTGCAAGAACAGGCCGGCAAGGTGATGCACACCTCGAGCCTGTATCTGAGCGAACCCATGATCGCGTTGGCCGAGAAGATCGCAGATCTCTCGGGCATCCCGGACGCACGAGTGTTCCTCACACCATCGGGAACCGAGGCCAACGACACCGCCATCCTCCTCGCGACCAGCTACCGCAAATCCAACCAGGTGCTGGCCATGCGGAACAGTTACCACGGGCGGTCCTTCACCACCCAGGCAATCACATCCCATTCGTCGTGGTCCTCAACCAGCCTCAGTGGTCTCCAGGTCACGTTCGTGCAGGGGCCCTACCAGTTGCGCAGCCCGTTCAGGGACGCCGATGATCAGACCTACACCGACCTGTGTGTTGATGATCTCAGCCAACTGCTCACGATGACATCTGCCGGCGACGTCGCGGCGCTCATCGCAGAGCCGATCCAGGGTGTCGGGGGTTTCGCCACGCCACCCGACGGCTTCTTCGGATCAATGAAGAAAGAACTCGACAACAGAGGGATCCTGTTCATCTCCGATGAGGTCCAGACCGGCTGGGGTCGAACCGGGGATCACTTCTGGGGCTACCAGGCTCACGGCATCGTGCCCGACATGCTCACCTTCGCCAAGGGCGTCGGCAACGGCCTGTCGTTGGCAGGGATCGTGGCACGGGCCGACATCATGGACACCATCGAGGTGCTCAACTTCAGCACCTTTGGTGGAAACCCGCTCAGCGCCGCCGGTGGTCTGGCCACCATCAACTTCGTGCTCGACAACGACCTCCAGCACAACGCCAAGGTGATGGGCAGTCGGTTCCGTGCCGGTCTCGATGCCATCGCCGCAGGCTCGCCGTGGATGGCCGAGGTGCGAGGACGGGGACTCATGCAAGCCATCGAGACCGTGGCCCCGGGAGGTTTGGAACCGTCACCCAGCCACGCCGTTGCCATGCTGGAAGGCACAAAGTCACACGGGCTTCTCGTGGGCAAGGGTGGACTCTATGGAAATGTTGTTCGCATGGCGCCGA
>JBLYYW010000438.1:0-4969 GCA_048550155.1 Acidimicrobiales bacterium
GATGATTTCGCGCTCGCTTCACGATCCACTCTGCCTCGTTTCAGTGACGAACCATGGCTCCACCTCCGGTGGGGGCTGTTCAGGCGCCACGGAGGCTTGCGCCTGCGGCATTGGATCGTCTTGGCCGCCTGAGCCTTGAGCTGGGACTCGCACTCGCTTCACGATCCACTCTGGCTCGCTTCATGACTCGCTCTTCCTCCGCTGGCTACGGGGATGATTTCGCGCTCGCTTCACGATCCACTCGTTTCAGTGACGAATCAAGGCGAGCTAGGGGTGTGGGAGTTGAGGACGTCGGGGTAGTGGCGGCGGGCGACGTCGGGGTGGGTGCGAAGGCGAACCTTGAGGTTGTTCTCACCGTAGAGCGTGTGGATCGCCTCGCCCTTCAAATCGACCAGATCAGGCTCCGCACGAGCTGACAGTTCCGGAGGCAAATCGATCGGCTCAAAAACCGTTTCGAAGGCAGGATTGAAGAAGAACGCGATCGAGAGGCGATCTTCGGTGCCGGCTGGAGCAACGACCCGGTGTGGGGTCGCCCTGAGATAGCCGTTGGTGGCGGCTTGCATCATCGCCCCCAGGTTCATCACATAGGCCCCACGCAGAGGCTCCACCGACACCATCTCCCCGCTGAGCTCTACCTCGAGTCCGGCAACGTCGTCTTGGAGGATGAACGTGAGAAGTCCGCTGTCGTGGTGGCGCCCGACCCCCTGATCGGTAGGTCGTTCTCCGGCCGGGTAGCGAATGAGCTTTGCGTGCAGGTCAGCTGGATCGAAAAAAGCATCGAAAAAACCGATCGGTTGTCCGAGCCCGACCGCCAGCGCCCTCATGACCGCGTGCCCGAGTTCATTCATCTCGTCGAGCCACGACAGCGCGGTTGGGGCCATGTGGGGAAGCTCGGCTGGCCATTGGTTCGGACCTCTGAGGCGAAGCCAGGCTGGCCCCGGGTGGCCGGTTTCGGGCGCCTCCTGCTCGGGCCCGATGTCCAATTGGTCCCGCCAGTCTCGCCCGTCCGCAGTTCTCTCGTCGCCGAGAACCGTGTACCCCCGGAATGCGGCAGAGTTCTCGATGGCCAGCGATCGTCGAGCATCCTCGGGCAACGCGAAGAACTGTCTGGTGACGGCGAGCAACCGTCGTTCGAGGTCAGGATCGACTCGGTGACCGATGATGTGGGCAAAGCCAATCTCATGACAGACCGTGCGAAGCTCGTCAACAAACCGAACACCAGCCGACGAAGTCGGCTCGTTGATGAACGGAGCGATATCCAGCACCGGAAGATCAGCCATTTCCACCCACGATAGGGGTCGCGGGGTGTAGCTGCATTTCGGCTGCACCAAGTGCGAGCCGTCATGTTCCTGCTTTCTCGAGACTTCGCCTTGCTGGTCTCACTAGGCTGAGGTCGTGGCCCTGCGCATCGTGCTTGCTGAGGACAGTTACCTCATGCGGGAAGGAATCAGCGCACTCCTGGCGCTCGATGACCAGCTCGAGCTCGTTGCCGTCTGCGAGAGCTACGACGAACTGATGGAGACGGTCGGTGAGCACGAGCCCGACGTCGTTCTCACCGATATCCGCATGCCCCCGACCCAAACTGATGAGGGCATCCGCGCCGCAACGGAGATCCGGGAGTCGTATCCGTCGACGGGTGTTGTCGTGCTGAGCCAGTACGTCGAGCCCGCCTACGCGATGCAGCTCTTCGCCAACGGCTCAGATGGTCTGGCCTACCTGCTGAAGGAGCGCGTGTCCGATCTCGACGAACTGGCGGCCGCGATCACCCAGGTCGCCAACGCCGGCTCGGTGATCGATCCGAAAGTGGTCGACGCCCTGATCGAGTCCAAGACAAGGCAACAGCCGTCGGTGCTCGAACGCCTCAGCGAGCGAGAGACCGAAGTCCTGGGAGAAATGGCCGCCGGCGGCAGCAACACCGCAATCGGTGAAGCCTTGTTCATCTCGCCTCGTTCGGTCGAGAAGCACATCAACTCGATTTTCACCAAGCTCGATCTTCCGTTGGCTGACGAGACGCATCGAAGGGTGCGGGCCGTGGTGATGTACCTGGGAGCGAAAACATGACCGACGTCCGGGTTCTGATCGTCGACGACCAGCTGCCATTCCGCGAGGCATCGCGAATGGTTGTTGAACTGACCGATGGCTTCGAGGTGGTGGGGGAGGCGCAGAACGGCGAGGAAGGCGTGGCGCTGGCGTCAGGTCTCGCCCCTGACCTGGTCTTGATGGATGTACAGATGCCCGGCATCGACGGGTTGGAGGCGACGAGACGAATGATGGCTCTCGATGACCCACCCCACGTCCTCGTGATGTCAACCCACGAGTCGGGCAACTTCTTGGAACCGGCGCTGGCGGCCGGAGCGATCGGGTTCATGCCAAAGTCGGCGTTTGGTATGGACGAACTCGAACAGGTGTGGGCATCGCTGCAGGGCGGAACCGCAGCGAGTTAGGTGTCTGCGAGCTGGCGGATCGGAATTGCGCCGGTTACGACCGCGCCCTCGCCCGGAGTCGACTCGATCTTCAGCGACCCACCGACGGTGTCGAGTCGATCGGCCATCCCGGTGAGACCTGCCCCTCGAGCAACCGACTGAGCGTCGAAGCCAGCGCCGTCGTCGCGCACCTCGAAGGTGAGCACCCCGTCCATTTCTTTGAGCATCACCGAGGCTGAGGCAGCCTCGGCATATTTGGCGGTGTTCTGCAGCGCTTCGAGAACCGAGAAATAGGCAGCCGCCTCGATTTCACGTCCGTAGCGGCCGATCCCGTCGCCAGAGATGTCAATCGGGATGGTGGTGTTCCGCGTTTGTTGCTTGATCGCCACCGCCAGGCCCTCGGCCTCGAGTAACGGCGGGTAGATGCCGCCGGCGAAATCGCGTACGGCCTGGATCGCTTGGCCCGCCTCCACCTCGAGTTGTGTGAGCAGCTTGGCGGTTTTCTCAGCGCCCGCTCGTTCTGCCAGCTTGCGGGTCGGACCCAATTTCACTTTCAGAGCGACCAGCTGCTGCTGCGGACCGCTGTCGAGATCGTTCTCGAGCGCACGGCGAGCCTCGTCGGACGCAGTCAGCACCCGTTCACGGGATGCCTCCAACTGGACCACCTGGCGACGGAGTTCGCCGGTGAGTCGGGCGTTGCGAAGGGCCAGGCCGAGACCTGACGCCAAATCTGCCAACAGCCTCTCCTCACCCGACGTCATCGTTTCCCCGCCTTCCTTGACCAGCGAGAGGCCACCGAGCAACTCGCCATCGTGGAAGACAGACAAGGAGTAGTCAGCCTCCGGGTCCTCAAAGTGATCATTGCCGACGATACGCCTCGAAGGCGACTCCGCCGGTGAGACCGAGCCGGTGACGAACCCGTCGACGGTCTTCGTCCAGAGCATCGCGGTCGCCGCTCCCGTGCCGTCGACGATCATCTGCGGGATGCGGTCGAGCAGCTCCTCGTCGGAAAGCTCGGCCGACCGACGCGAGAATCGGACGAGAACTTCATAGGGCGTGGCCCGTTCGCCGTAGACCAGACGGTTTGCCCAGCGTTCGACACGTCGTCGCACGGGTTGGAACGCCATGGCCACCAGCACCGACGCCACGATCGAGAGCCCGAACCCCGAGTCACCCCCGAGAAACTCACCGATCCCTACGACGATGGCCACGTACACGCCGCCAATAAAGAGCGCGAGGGCGCCGAAGGTGACCGAGCGGCTGACGATGGTGTCGATGTCGTAGAGCCGGTAGCGGAAGATGGCGACGCCGAGTGCGATCGGAATCAAAAGCACCGCCACCGAATCGATCAACCAGAACGCCCGGTCGTCGGTGCCGAGCGGCTGGATGAACGCGTTGGCGATGAGGATGGTGACGTTGAGGATGACGGCGACGGCGACCCACAGCGCCTGCCGGCGCTCGATGGGGTCGCCGTGTCGCATCCGTCGGATGAGTCGCACGGCGACGAAGATCCCGAAGAGGAACAGCAGGACGACGAAAGCTGAGGCGACGTTGTATATGCCTTCGCCCAGATCGGCGCTGACGAAGGGGTGCGGGTAGGACTTCGTTTCCGGCAACGCCTGGGGATCGGCAAAGAGGCTCATGATGATCACGACTGCGATGTAGACACTGCTCCATCGGAGAAGTTTGGCGTCGGTCGGTGTCGTTGTTTCACCATCGGGGAAAAGGAGCCAGATAGCGGTGAGAATCCAGATGGTGAACGTTCCGAGTGGGGCGGCAAAAAGGGTCAGCCAGGCAGCGGCGTCGAGGTTGCCGGCCTCGTCGAGCGACTCGGCGGTGATCATGAGCGCGGTGGCAACAGCCCAGATCGCGCCGTAGGCGACGAGGGCCAGTCCGATCTTGTTGCCCGGTCGGCGGACCACGATCAGTCCGCCGATCGCCACATAGGCACCTTGGGCGAGCAGGATCGGGATCTCGTACTCGCGGTGTTGTGCGAACGTCACGATGCAGCCGGCAACGTACACGGCAATGCCGACAAGAAGCAGGCGTCGACTGGTCTCGGTACTCATGTTGTCGCTCCTTCCAGATGAGCGATGGGGAGCCATCCGACTACGTAACGACCTTGCGCCGGTTGGTCTTCGATGGTCGATGTGCCGCCTTCGTCGTCGAGGCGGTCTGCGACGCCGGTCAGGTCGAGCTCGCCGACCGAGAGCGTGCCGGCGCCGGTGACCCGGATGTATGTGCGGCTGTGGCGAGTACTGGTTCGACTATGAGGGAAGACCAGCCAGATGAGAGTGTTGCCGAGCCATAACATCGGGAAGGTCGCCATCATGAAGCCGAGCGCTATCCAGCTCGCGAGGGCCTCGTGACCTCGGCTCGCGATCGTTTCAACCGTGGCGTCGGCGGCGAAAATGATCGCCCACATCGTCCCCATGGTGATGAGGATCGCACCGATCGCATTTCCGGGACGACGCAGCACGAGCAGCGTGCCCATCGTGAGGAGCGCGCCCTCTCCGTAGAGAACAGTGAGCCCCCATCCACCCACC
>JBLYYW010000439.1:0-5497 GCA_048550155.1 Acidimicrobiales bacterium
CCACTAGGTACGTAGGTCACCTTCGACCAACCGCCTTCTGTCGCCCCACGACCACATTCCGCCCAAAAATCGTCGCCAGCGCACACAGAGCGCGCTCCCTTGACGACAGATCGGAAGATTGTGCTGGCGCGACGACAGAACGCGCGCAGTCTGTGGTCCTCAGCGACCGTGGGTCGCTCCCGGTTATACCCCGTCGTCGGAAACAGCAACCCGAACGGAGTCGTCGGGGTCGGTGATCACGTACCGATAGCCGCTGACCTCTTTGTCGCCGTCGACGCCGAGATCGATCGAGACGAACTCCCAGCCGTCGTCGAACACTTCGATCGTGCCCCCGGGCCCGGCGTCGGCGGTGTCACCCGGCTTCTCGTGACTCCATCGCCGCTGGCGGAATCCGATTCCTTTCACTCGGCAGCGAGCAACCAGCTTCCGACCGGTTTGAAGATACACCCAGCCGCTCTCTCGAAGCTCCTTGGGCATCGTGGAAATGGACAGCCAGCCGCTGTCGGTTCCCTGCACGTGGTATCTCAGGTTGGTGTCAGGAATCTCGTAGGCCAGATCCTTGTCACCGACGAGCATCGGGATCGGATCGGTCTCGGTCTTGGGCAGGCGGGTCGATTGACGCGGCGACGACGTTGCTCCGGTCTTGGAACGCTTGACCCGCGCCTTCTTCTTGGCTGGGGCACGTTTCGCTGGCGTCACCTTCACCGGCTCGGGCGTGGGCGGTTTGGGTTGCCGATCGTGGGGCAACAGCATGCAGTCGGTGCACGTGACCCAGGGCTGAGGCATGCCGTGCTCGCATACGAAATCGGCTGGAACCTTCACGTCACACCTCTTTCACCAACCCGACCCTCGGGCTTGCCACACTACTCTCAGAGTGATGAAAGACCCGGATTCGATCGGCGAGCCGCAGGTGGCCTCGGTCTTTGCCTCCTACCCCGAGCCTGTTCGGAGGAGGTTGCTGGCAGTGCGGCGTCTGATTCTGGACACTGCCGACGCGACCGCGGGCGTTGGCACGATCGAAGAGACCCTGAAATGGGGTCAGCCGAGCTACCTCACTGCTGAATCGGGAAGCGGAAGCACTATTCGGGTTGCACCGACGACGAGCCCCGGTGCGGACTATGCGATGTTCTTCATCTGCCACACGAACCTCGTGAGCGATTTCAGGGCGCTGTTCGGCGACCGGCTGAGCTACGAAGGGAACAGGGGCCTGCTGTTCTCTGCGGACGAGGAAATCCCGGAAGACGAGGTTCGGCGCTGTATCGAAATGGCCTTCACCTATCACCAACGCAAGGCCCCGCGATGAAGGTTTCGAGTCCGGACAAAATGCTCTATCCCGGTGACGGGATCACCAAGGCAGAGGTTGTAGCCCATTTCGAACTGGTGGCGGATCGAATGCTCAGCTTCGCTGCTGGCCGGCCGCTCACGCTGCAACGATTTCCCAGAGGCATCGAAGCGAGCGGCTTCATGCAGAAGAACGCATCGGACCACTTCCCCCCGTCGATCCAGCGGGCCGAGGTTCCCAAACGCGAAGGTGGGGTCACGACCTACCCGGTGGTGAACCAGGCCGCGGACATCCCCTATCTCGCCAACCAGAACACTCTCACCTTCCACATGTGGACCTCATCGGCCGCAACGCCGTATCAGCCCGACTGGATGATCATCGATCTCGATCCCGAGGATGGCGATATCGCAGCCGCCCGGGAGGCGACCAGAGCGACCCGGGCGATGCTCAACCGATTCGACCTCGATGGTTTCGTGCTGGCGACCGGCTCGAAGGGATTCCACGTGTGGGTGAGCTTGACGAGCGGTCACGACTTTGCCGCAGTGTCTCTTGCCTCGAGGGCGATCGCCGGGCTCGCAGTCACCGAGCACAGCGACCTCCTGACGACCGAGTTCTTGAAGAAGAACCGGGAGGGACGGGTGTTTGTCGACTGGCTGCGCAACGGTCCGACAGCAACCGTTGTTGTCCCCTTCTCGTTGCGCCCCCGGCCGGGCGCACCCGTGGCGGTGCCGCTGACCTGGTCGGAGTTACCCACGGCCAGTCCCGGTGATTGGTGTATCGGCGGGCTCGGCGATCGCCTCGAGCTTGACACCGAAGTTGGCCAGTTCGAGTTGCCGGCCCGGGAGATCGCGGCGGCGGCGCGGAAAGCCGGGGTGGACCTCGATACCCCTCACGACCGATTCGGTCGCAACCGATAGCACCGACGTCGAGACGGACTAAAGGACGCCACAACGAATTCCGCCTACCGTGGACAGCATGTCCGGGCTCGCAAATCACTTTGAGAAAACGTCCTTGTCGAGAATGCAGCTGTCGACCCAGGTCGAGATAGACGTGGGAACGTCGGGCTACGACGCTGTGCTCGCCATGTCCGAGGCAGACACCAGTTGTTCGTTCGTGATGTCGAGAAGCGACATCGTGGGGATCTTCACCGAGCACGATGTGACCCACCGGATCGTCCGATCTCCTGATCAGTGGGACCAACCGGTCGAGAACTTCATGACCCCAAATCCCGCTGTCGTCAACGGCGACCGTTCGGCGATGGATGGGCTGCGGCTCATGACCGAGCGATACTTTCGCAATCTCCCCGTTCGGCTCGACGAGGGCAGGTACGCCAACCTCACCCACTACGACCTGATTGCGCTGGCAGCGGACTTCCTGGATTCCGAAGCGAGCGAGACCCATGAATTCAGCGCCGAGCACGCTCTCCGGTTCGTCGATTTCTATGGAATGCCGAGCAGAGTTCCAATGGAGGTGACCGCCACAACCACGCTCTTCGACACGATCCAACACATGATCGATTCGGATCGAGGACTGATCTCGATTGTTGACGATCGAGGCGTCTTGATCGGCGAGTTCACCCAGCACGACATCTTCCGGAAGGTGGCGTGTCGGGTCGATGACCTCAACGACGAACTCGTCGGCGACTGGATGACCACCACCAACATGGCGACGACGTTGGCTTCAGCCAGCATCGCCGATGGCCTTCAAGAAATGGCGCTCAAACGGCACCGATATCTGGTCGTGGTCAACGAAACCGGCCGAGGGATCGGTGTCGTGACCTTCCGTGACATCGCTGACTATTTCCTTGCGGCGTTCGTTGCCGAGTGAATTCGGTCCGCCCCGAGGCGGTCGGTTGCGAACGCTGAGGGCGTCGTGGTGGGTGATGCTGGCACTTTGGATAGTGGCGCCTGGCTGCGGTGGTTCGAGCGACGTCGCCACTGAACCGACCGTCGGGAACGCTGAACCAACAAGTACCCAGGTGCAGACCTCGGCACCCGAACCGACGGCAACGATCCCGGCGAGCGACGTCGACTTCACGTTGGAGCGAGACGACGTGGACTGCTCATCAGAGGAGCTGGACGGCGGCGGAGTTGAATTCACTACTGCACACTTCGTGGTGGATGGGATTCTTGGGGCACCCTGCCTGGGTGAGCAGGATCAGACCGTCCTCGATGCCTGGGAAGCGCTGGCGATCATTGCACCGCCCTTGGCGCGTGCTGATCTGGCGTTATTCGGAGGTTTCGTTGGCGGCGAACTCGCAGACGAGGTGACGTTGGCGTTCGTGAATCCAGTCGACGATGACGGCACGGTGTTTCAGATGTCGATCAACCTCGATTCGTTTGATTTCGACAACGACGATTCGTTGCTCACGGTTGCCCATGAGTTCAGCCACGTTTTCACGCTCACGCCGACCCAGATCGACCGCACTCCTGAAGCTGAGGACTCCTGCCAGACCTTCTACAACGGCGAGGGGTGTCTGCAGGAGACCTCGCTGTTGGCACAGTGGATCGACGAGTTCTGGGGAGAAGAGCTGCTCGCAGACTTCGATCCCTTCGAAGAACCCACGGTCGCCTCCGGCGAACCCCGGTGCGATCTCAACCCTGGATTCTTCGGGCCGTACGCCGCGAGCAGTCCCGAGGAAGACTTCGGCGAGAGTTTCTCGGCGTTCGTGTTTGGCCTCGAGGTTGACCACCCACTTCAGGAGGAAAAGATCGACTGGATGGCGAGCCAACCGGGTCTGGCAGAGTTCCGGGACCGTGCCGTTGCCGCAGATCTGACTTCGCTGGAAAACACCTTCGAGGAGTGTGGCTAGCGGCTACCGATCACAGAACAGACCGGTGAGCAGCCAAGCCGGTCTGCTGGACCCAGCTCTCTCCATGGGGTAAGTACTAAATCCATGCAGCTACGCCTGCAACTCTACGGAACCGTCCAGTGGGTTCTGGGGCAACGCGCCGTCGAAGTCCGAGGACGCGCCCGCCAGGACCTACTGCTGAGTCTGGTCAGCTCGCAAGGACAAGCCCGTTCAGTAGAGTTTCTCCTGTCTGAGGTCTGGGCTGAACCACCGCAGAGCGGTCGAAATGCTGTGCAACGACACGTCTCCAGCTTGCGGAACGAACTGGCCGGATTGGGGGTGGCTGACCCGCTCGCTGTCCTGGAAACCGTCAACGGCGGATATCGGATCGCGACCGGTGTGGACACCGACCTCTGGCGGGCCGAGGATGAGACATCGACGGTGGAGGACTGCGAAAATGCTGGATGCCAGTGGTGGAGGGAACCTCTGGTCGGATCGTCCTGGGACCGCCACAGACCGCTACGTGCCCGTCTGAACACCGCCGCCGCAAGGCGCTTCTGCGAGTTGATGAAGACCGGAACTGGTCTGAGTTCCGACGATGCTCCTTCCCGCGTCACGTCGTTCCTGGATCACAACCTCTCGACGTCGGCAGTCGAAGCTCTCGCAGGCGCAATCGAACGACTTGCCGATCCCACGCACCAGCGGCAGTGGCTCTCGGTGACGCAACCGTTAATCGCATCTGCGCAGTTGCCCGCTTCGATCGTGGATCGGTTTCAGGAACTCGCACGCACAACCGCGGGAACGGCAACCAAGCTCGGCGTGAGCAAGCTGTTGCATCAATGCTTCGATTTCTGGGCAGCCGGCAGATCCAACGAAGCCTTGGATCTGCTTGAATCAACGCAAACGCAGGTCCCAGGCGACCTTTCCCGCCGGATGATCCGCTGGCTTGTCTGGCTGCCCCCCGAAGACCCATCGTGCCGACACATCGCGGCCTATTTGCTCCAAGAGGTCGTCGCCGCTCCGGCCCAAGGAGAACGAAGTCTCGTCGCCCTCGATTCGATGTGTCTCAACCGAATTCCTGACGGCAGGAATCTCGCCGAGTACGAAGTCGAGCACGCTCACGAAACAGCGGATCACCTTCGAAGCCTTCGCGTTCGGTACCTGCTGCAACTCGCGAGCCCCGTAGCGCAAGTCGAAATGGACATCATCGACTCGCTCGCCACGATCAACCATCCCGACGCACGGGTCGAAGCCCAGCGGTTTCGGTTCCTGTCGGCCATTCGTCGATGCGATCTCGAGATCGCCAAGGAACACCTGTCGACGTACAGCCGTGTGGTGCAGGAGGAGTGGGCCGGCGCAGGCGATGATTTCGCTCAGATGGCCAGGGCAGTGTTGTCGCTCTCGTCTTATCCACCAGCGAGACG
>JBLYYW010000440.1:0-3753 GCA_048550155.1 Acidimicrobiales bacterium
ACAACCCTGGGGTCATCGGATGTATAGGCCTCGGTGGTGATATCGAAGGTGGTCCCCACCGGGTAGGCCGTCGTCGAGGCGATCAAGCTGAACGTCATCGATTCTGTGCTCGATGGCTGTGAGTCGTTGACGTTCTCCCAGATCAGTGTGGTTCGTCCTGGGGTCGGTGAATCCGAGAACTCGACCGGGGGAACTGGAGCATCCGAAGTGTCGAAATCAACACCGACTGGGAGTTCGATCCTGAAACCGGTGTTGTAGCCCGGCGCCGCCGTGTTGTTGGTAACCGACACGGTGAACGACGCCGATGTGCCGATCAACACAGCACCCGGCCCTTCAACCACAACATCGAGGTCCGGTGCTGCGGCGGCAGGACTGTGCCCGCCCAGCACCGGGCTGGCTACAGCAAGAAGCAGAAGCAGGGCTGTTGCAGCCCTGAGAGGTCGCCCGAAAGATATGCCCATCTACCCCAATCGGTGCGAAAAGCTGCTTGATGAGGCATGTTGCAGCGACGGCCCGCCAGTTTGATCTTCGGGATTCCCGAGATTAGAGATCTAGGTATGGACAGTGCTGCAGGCGAAATCGTCGGATCGGTTCACGAGGATGATCCGACATTCCTCGAACCCAACTCGATGCAGATGCGAGAAGTTGACGGTCACTCCCTCGCGCTGGTCCGCACCGAAAAGGGCGTGTTCGCCATCGACAACGCCTGCCCGCACCAGGGGTACGGACTGGTGACCGGCGAACTCGGCGTTGACGGCGCCGGCGATGCCGTCGTGACCTGCCTCTGGCACAACTGGAAGTTCAGAGTGAACGACGGGGTGTGCGTACTCGGCGAAGAGGACGTCGCCTGTCACCACGTCATGATCGACGACGCTGGAACGGTGCGGGTCCGCATCAACCGAAGATCGCCCGAGGAGCAACTCAGCACCTTGTGGCCGAGCCTGAGGTCGGGAATCAAGAACGACTACGTCGGCCAGGTCGCCCGCGACACCGTCAGGCTGCTCGACAACGGTGCGACACCAGCCCAGGTGATGGCGGCTGCGCTCCACGCCACCGTCGAACACACCGAAGATGGAGCCGATCACGAGGTGGCCCTGGCCGCTGACTGCCTCGCAATGGCCGAGGAACGCAGCGAGGATGACAGGGTCCTTCCGTTGGTGGTTGGGATGGCCGGACTGGCCGAACAAACACGCGACCGCGCTGCGGTGACGGCCGAGCCACGCACAGACGGCACGCTGGCCGAATTGATCGAAATCGAGGATGTCCATGGAGCCATGGGGCTGGCCGCCGCTCTCGACCTCGACACTGCCCGCAAGGAGATGGTCGAAGCGGCCGCTCGTCACCACCTCGGCTACGGCCATGGTGCGATCTACACCCAGAAAGTATTCGAGGTGCTGAGCAGAGTCGGCCCCGCGCTCGACAGCGTTCTCCTACCCCAGCTCGCCCGGTCACTCACGCTGATGACCCGCGAGGACCTGCTCCCCTACATGCGAAAGACGACGAGGGCGATCGCCGACGTAGACCTTGAACGGCTCGCAGAGTCTCCCCGAACGGTGTCGAAGGTGCCCGAGCACATCGTCACCGAATTCCTCGACGCCAAGGACCCCGGGATCGAACGCGCCGCCGAGCTGGCCCACCAAGGGCTCGGTGTCGAGGGTTTGATCGACATCGCCTCGCTGGGAAGCGCCCGCAGAATGCTCCGCTACCGAACGTCCAACGAACTCGACGTGGCCAGCAACTTCAACTGGCTTTCGATCACCCACGGTTTGACCCACGCCAGGGCAACTCGCTGGGCCTGGCACAACGAACCGGGCCCGCACTCGGCCCGCATGGCACTCCACGCACTCTGGCTGCTCCACGACACCGGGCGCCTGGAGCGACGAGAGGGCAGCCAGCAGCCCCGAGCAGATTCGGATCCGGCTCTGGCCCAAGACCGGAACGGTTTTGCCCGAGTCCTCGAAGACGAAGCAATGGATGACCGAGGGGGCTCGTTCATTGTTGTTGCCCACCTCGTGAAGACCGCACGGGCAGCCGCTGAAGAATCGGCCGCGATGAATTCGCTCGTGCCGCTACAGGCCGCCGAGCGATTCATCCGAGGTGATCGACGCGAACGGTTTGTCGCCCGCAACGTGGCAGAGTCGGTTCGCTTCGTACGAACCGGTACGCCGCCGAAGCGGTAGGCCCTACCAACAGGACCGGACCAGGTCGCGGTCACATCCCGAAACTGAATTCCTTTGGGGTGTCAGGTAGTGCGGCGCGGATCGCCTCCATACCAGCGGCGTAGGCCAGCAACACCTCAACTGCGTAATCGGTTCGGCGCCGAATGAAGTCATCCTCGTCGCCCGAGGGGTCCCCATCCTGCACCATTTCCTTGACCGACCGGAAGATGAGGTGCTCTGGAATCATCAGATACTTGGTGTTCTTGTAACCCAGCGACCGGAGAGCGGCGATCGGGTAGGCACCGTTCCTCCCGCTCGAGACGCCCACCAACAGAACCGGCTTGTGGGCGAGTGCGCCGCCGATCTGGTGTATGAAGTTGATCAGTGCAGCCGATGGCATTCCGTTCCACTCGGGTGAGACGAACACCGCACCATGGCTGGCGTCCAAGCGGTCAACGGTCGGCTTGGCAGCCCCCGATTTCCACACCGCCTCGATGTCGGTTGACAGGGCGAGCGCATGAAGGTCATGCACCTCTGCCTTGGCACCGGCCGCCGCAATTCGGCTTGCGATGTAATTGCTGATACGCAGCGACTCGGATCCGCTGCGCTGTGACGAAGAGACAATCGAAATGTGCACGAATCTTTGTCTAGCCGGATTCTGTCCGATTGGTGAGATCAGCTCTCCACGAGGTCTCCGGGCAACAGCGACCAGATCTGCTCATCGATCCGACGACCGCCGAGGCCGCACCTGGGCGCGTGGACTGATCGGGCGACTCCCTCGAGACTGAAGCCCATTCGGTCGAGCACGGCCCCTGAAGCAAGGTTCCCTACGATGACCTCGGCAACGATCCGTTCGATACCAGCGTCGAAGAGGCGCCGACACAAGGCGGTACCCGAGCGGGTGATGACACCGTTTCCACGAGCTTCACGATCCAGCCAATACCCGAACACGGCGGTTGCCGTTTCCCAGTCGGCCCGGGCTCCGATGGCTCCGACCACGTTCCCGTCGCGTTCGATGATGAACTTCTCCTCTTCGAATCCGAGGTAGGCGTCGAAATCTTCGTCGGTGTAGGGGAAGGGAACGGTCGTCCAACGGGCGATGTCGTCGCTTCGGTTGAAGATTTCCATGAGCTGGGATCGGTCGGACTCCGCCGGTCGCCGGAGCGTGAGCTCATCCACGCTGATCACATCGGGCAAACGAGGTTCCATGTGAACCACTGTTGCAGACTGGGCCGAGCCCTACCCCGGATATCTCACCCGGCTGCCATGGCGTTCCGCATGTTGGCTGTCATCGCTTCCATGTAGCGGGGTTTCACCGCTTCCAAGATCTGTTGCAGGTGATCTTGATCATGGAAAGCCCATTCGTGGGCGAAGTCGCCAGCGGTGAGCTCACCGTATTTGTGATGCTCGGATGCCCGTCCCAGATCAGCCGGCGCGAGGGAACGAAGGAATGCCGCGGACCGGGTTCTCTCCTGCCGCAGCTGTTCGAGAAGGCCGAAAAGATCCTGAGATCGGAAGTCAGCGGTCCCCGCCAACGCGTGCCCATCAACGTTTGGAATCTCGGGGTCACCAGCCACGATCCCGCTGATCCGGT
>JBLYYW010000441.1:0-9091 GCA_048550155.1 Acidimicrobiales bacterium
TCGTGGGCGGCGATGTCGTACCGGGAGTGTTCGGGTACATGCTGATGCAGAGTGCCGCCCCCTCCCACGTTGATGACCTGGAGCCCGCGACAGATCCCGAGCACCGGGAGCCCGGCCGCGATCGCGCCGGCGTACAACGTCAGCTCGAGCTCATCCCGGTCTGACTCGACGTGATTGTGTTCTTCGAACTCGTTGACTGCGCCGTAGTGTGCGGGACCGACGTCGGAGCCTCCGGTGAGAATCACGCCATCCAGCCGGTCGACGAATCTTCGGGGGTCAACGTCCATCGGCAGGTGAACCGGCAGGCCCCCTGCCTGCAGAATGCCGCGGGCGTAGTCGGCGTAATACCAGTCGCCGTCCAGGTGTTGCAGGTTGCCGGCCGTTCCTTCGATCTTTGATGCGCTCTTGCGACGGCCGGTGAGACCGATGAGCGGGGCCGCGGTCACTTCTCACCCTTCGGAAAGGCGATGTCGTCGAGGAACCAGTCGACCAGCTGATGACATTGCTTGGTGTTGCGCTCTTCGTGCTCGGCCACCTCGGCGAGAATGCCATGGCGATCCTGACCGTAGGCATGCAGGTAGTCGTCATCTGCGGTCTTCATCCAATAGTCCACGTGTGCGAAGTCGACCTCGGGATGGAACTGGGTTCCGACCATTCGTCCGATTCGAAACAGCTGGGGGGCCGAATCGGTTACCGCCAGTAACTCCGCGCCCGGCGGCGGATCGAAACGATCGTGATGCCACTCCATCCATGGCCCTGGCCCCACTGGATTCACCACACCGTCGGCTGGCTCGATCGTGTGCCAACCAATTTCGGTTGTGGGGGACAGCTCTACCGATCCGCCAAGTGCCTCCGAGATCAGTTGACCACCGAAGCAAATCCCAAGGATGGGGTGCCCGGCTTGGTGGGCCTGTCGGATGAGATCGAGTTCCTCGTACACCCAGTTGGAGATCTCGGTCTTGTTGGTCAGCGAGCGAATCGAACCCATGATGGCGACCACGTCGTAGTCGGCGAACCGGGGAAAAGGCACTGGCTCGTTCGGTTTGTCCAGTTCGTTCGTGACCACATGGGTGTCGACTTCAAAGCCGCGCTGGGCCAGACGCACCGTCACCTGTCCGCCCGGGCCGTCGGGTTCATGCGCAATCACCAGCGCTCGCCGGGTCTGGTTCTTCGGTTCCACGGGTCCCCCTCTGGCATTCGTTCGCTACCAAACGAATTGCATACTACGCTCACGCAACCGCAGGTGCGAGGCTCAATGCTTGCAGCTGACGTGGAATTGAATATTATATACAAAACCCAAATGCATGGCGTTTGGATCGCAGTCGTGGAGGAAACACCTTCAACTGCGTCTCAATTGAGGGGGAGCACGTGAAAACACCCAAGATTCTCGCATTACTTTTTGCCCTGGTGCTGATCGCCGGCGCCTGTGGCGGAAGCGACGACGAGGGAGCCAGTGACGACGGCGGTTCGTCCGATGACAGTGCTGCAGATGACGGATCGTCCGACGACTCGTCTGCCTCCGATGACAGTGCGTCCAGTGATGATGATGGGTCTTCTGATGGAGGATCCACCCCAACCGGGCTCGACATCTCTGCCGTGCTCGCCGCAGATCTCGGCAACTGTTCCGAGGCTCCCACCGGCGATCCGATTCGTGTCGGCATGGCCATGGACTTCAGCGAGGTAGTCGGCTTCGTGGACATCCCTGGATCCAACCTCGTGCCGTTCGTAGCCGAGAAGATCAACTGCACCGGTGGAATCAACGGCTCGCCCGTCGAGGTACGGGTGGCTGAGGTCGGTGACGATGCGTCGCTGGCCGCTCAGGATCTCCTCGACTGGGGCGCCCACTTCCTCATCGGGCCGCCATTCGCCGACTTCGCATTGCCGATCCTCCAGACCACCCGCGGCGAGGTTCCCATGTTCGTGGCCGCGTCGACCGAACCAACCCTGGCCGATGCTGAGATCAACTCGTTCCTGGTCACCTTCGACGATGTCGGGATGTCATCGGCGGCAGCCCAGTGGGCCCTCGACGAGGGCTTCACCCGCGCCATCCTCTTCACCGAAGGCGAGGGCGTTCCCTACACCGGTGTCAACCCCGACGCGTTTGCCGACGCGTTCGTCGCCGGAGGTGGCGAGATCGTGAGCAGCCAAACCTATGTGTGGGGAGCAGACACCGACTTCTCTGCGCAGGTCAACGAGATCGCCGGAATCTCTGAGAACAACGAGATCGTGTTCAGCGCTGCCTTGGCGTTCCAGGTGACCGCACTGCGCGGACAGCTCGAAGGGCAGGGTCTCGATGGTCTCACCTACATGGGAACCGATGCCCTGGACGCCACCGGTGTGCAGGTCGAGGCCAATAACGAGGGAATCGCACACACCCCGCACACCAGCATCTCCGCCGGTGATCCGATCGACACGCTTTTGGCTGACTACGAAGCCGCCAAAGGTGAGGCGCTGGAGAGCCGAGGCTTCATGGCGCTCTACGTCGATTCCATGTTCCTCGGTATCCAGGGAATTCTCGACTGCGGCTGTACCGATTCGGCTCAGATCGGTGCCGCGGTTTCCGAGATCAGCGGATTCGAAGGGCTATCCGGCACGATCACCTATGCCGGAACAAACGGCATTCCCGACAAGGCAGTGCCGATCAACCGCATCGTCGACGGTGAAGACGTTCTGGTCGCCACCATCGGATAGGTCGAGCACATGCTCGAAGTGTCGGGGCTCACAACCAAATACGGATCGATCTCGGCACTTCGGGATGTAAGCCTGAGCGTTGGGTCAGGTGAGGTCGTCGGCCTCATCGGACCCAACGGTGCAGGCAAGACAACACTTCTGGGTTCGATCGCCGGGCTGTTGCAGCCCCAGAACGGAACCGTGACCTTCGAGGGTGCCGACCTCACCACCGCCTCACCTGAACGCATCCTGCGATCGGGACTGGCGTTGGTTCCCGAGCATCGCCGGATCTTCGCTGACATGACGGTCGAGGAGAATCTCAAGATCGGTGGGATCACCCGTCCAGCAGCCGAACGAAACGCGTCGCTGGCCGAGATGGTTGAACTCTTTCCGGTGCTGGAATACAAATGGACAACATCTGCTGGATATCTCTCCGGGGGAGAAGCCCAACAGCTCGCCATCGCCAGGGCGCTGATGTCGCAACCGAAACTGATCATGATGGATGAGCCCTCGCTGGGTTTGGCACCGATTCTGGTCGACCAGGTGTTCGCACTGATCGAACAGCTCCGAGAGCGAGGTCGGACAGTTTTGGTCGTCGAGCAGAACGCAACGAGGATGCTCCAGGCCGCCGACCGTGCCTATGTCCTTCGAAGCGGCGAAGTTGTGGCCGACGGCACCGGAGAAGAGCTGCTGGACCGCACCGACCTGTTCGACACCTTCGTCGGGAGCGGTGGATGATCCAATTGGTGCAGAACCTGATCGACGGTTTGGGTCGGGGAAGCATCTACGCCTTGTTGGCCCTCGGTATCGCGGTGATCTTCGGAGTGATGCACCTGCTCAACTTCGCCCACGGAGAACTGATCACCGTCTCGGGCTACGTCACCCTGTGGGCACTGAACCGTGGCTGGTCCTGGTACCTCGTGGTTCCGCTCATCATCATCGCCTCGATTGTCACGTCACTGTTGATCGAACGGATCGCCTTCAGCCGGGTGCGGGGTGCCAATGACTTCACCCTCCTACTCACCTCGTTCGGTGTGCATTTCGTCGTGTCGGCGATCTTCCTGCTGTACGTGTCGGCATCGGTCAAGAACTACGACCGACCGACATGGGTCTCGAACACCTGGTCCCTGGGTTCGTTGAACATAGAGGTGTTCGACACCATCGTCATCGTCGTCACCATCATCACGTTGATCGGGACGTCGTTGTTCCTGCAACGAACCATGTTCGGGCTAGCGCTCCGGGCCGCAGCTGCGGACTTCGACACTGCCCGTCTGATGGGCATCCGGTCCGACACCGTGATCCGAGGTGCCTTCGCTCTCTCCGGCCTCCTCGCTGGGATCGCAGGTGTCTTCTGGTTGATGCGAGCGGGAAGCACGACACCATCCGCCGGGATCGATCCGATGCTCAAGGGGGTGTTGGCCGCCTTGATCGGCGGTCTCGGCAGCCTGCGAGGGGCTGTGCTCGGAGGATTCGCTCTCGGACTGGCCGAGGTGCTGCTGCGATCATGGCTTCCCGACGGAGTCGCCAATCTCACCGAAGGTGTGGTGTTCGCGTTGATCGCAGTCTTCTTCATCTTCCGACCCGGCGGCCTGGTCAGGGTTCCGAACGTGGAGCGGGTCTGATGTTTCAACGATTCGATCGAGATATTGCATCCCCTGTGTTGGGCGCCGTCGCGCTCTTCGGTCTTCTGGTGGCAGCGGGTCTGACCTACCAGACTCTGCTCGGCAGCGGGTCGGCCGAACGACTGGTGACGATCATGCTCATCGACGCCATCATCGTCGTCGGGATCCAAATCTATGTGGGCAACACCGGGGTGTTGTCCTTCGGCCACATCGGTTTTGGCGCCATCGCCGGGTACACCTTCGCCGTTCTGGCCATTTCGCCGGCCGAGAAGGCCAAGCGAATTCCTGACGCCCCGTTTGGCCTCGCCGACGTCGACATGAACATTGGATTGGCGATGTTGTGTGCTGTCATCGTCACTCTCGTGGCAGCGTTCATCATCGGTATCGGGCTCGCACGATCCGGTGCTGAGTCCGGGGCCGTAGCCGCCACGGTCATCACTCTCGCGCTCCTCTTCGTTTCCCACGAGGTTGCCCGGAGTTGGCCCGACGTGACCGGTGGCGACCGTGCCGGCCTCTCGTTCAAGATCGGTCAATCGCTCGACAGTCGAATACCGGTCCTGGTGGCGTTGTTCGGAGCGATTCTCGCCGGACGTCTTTTCGCACGAAGCCGGACCGGTCGGTTGGCCGTTGCGGCCCGGGAGGACAACCTCGCCGCACGCGCTATGGGCGTGAATCCTCTGACTCAGCAGATGGCAGCGTTGCTGCTTTCGGTGGTGGTGGTGAGTGTGGGTGCCAGCCTGCGGGTCTGGGAGAACGGTTCGATCCTTCCCGACAACTTCTTCTTCGACTACACGCTCCTCACTCTGGTGATGCTGATCGTCGGAGGCCGCAATAGCGTGACCGGCGCGCTTCTGGGGGTGGCAATCATGACCGCCGGCAGGGAACTGACCCGTCGGCTCGGACAGGACGGGTTCGAGATCTTCGGCGTTGGCCTCGACGAGGCACCGCTGGACTGGATCTTCCGGGAGAACCTGCAAACGGTATTCCTCGGCCTGTCAATGCTCGTTTTCATGATCTGGCGACCCAGTGGGCTACTCGACGACTGGGAGCTCGACCAGTGGGCGTTCGGCCGCTTCCGGTCGGGCAAGTCCGAGGTTCCCGAGCGCCTGCCCGAACTCGACGAGGCGCCCCGAGCGGTCCTGGAGGCGAGTGGTATCGATGTACGGTTCGGCGGTTTCCAAGCGCTACGCGATGCCGGCATCAGAGCCGAGAGTGGTGAGATTGTCGGAATCATCGGTCCAAACGGCGCCGGCAAGACCACCTTCGTGAATGTGCTCACCGGCATGGTTGAGCCCAGCGACGGGACGTTCTCGATCGATGGCCAGGATCTCACTTCGGCCCCCGCGTTCGAGCTGGCCCGGACCGGTCTGGTTCGTACGTTCCAGAACCTCCGCCTGTTCGGTTCGCTGACCGTTCGGGACAATGTCGAAACCGCAGCCATGGTTGCCAGCCATCATCGCAAGGACCGGGTCTTACGTGAGACCGATGCGCTGGTCGCCGAAGCGGGCCTGTGGGAACACCGCGATCGCCGGGCTCGCGAGCTCGACTACGGGAACTCTCGCCGCCTTGAACTGGCGCGGGCTGCTGCGATGGCCCCATCGTTCATGCTCTTGGACGAACCGACGAGCGGGATGAGCGATAGCGAGTCGATCACCATGATCGAACAGGTTCGGCACATGGCGGCAACGGTCGGAGCCGGGGTGATTGTCATCGACCACGATCTGGCCTTCATCACGGGTATTTCGGACCGTATCTATGTGTTCGATCAGGGCGCAGTCATCGCTTCGGGCACGCCGACCGAAGTCCAGGCCGATGCGCGGGTTCAGGCTGCGTATCTGGGAACGGCGGCGGTGGGATGAGATCGCGGCGTCGCGGCGGGCTGGCCGATGAGATCGTGACTCACATCCGGGCTCAAGTGCTGGGCGGCGAGATGAGACCTGGTCAGAAGGTCGACCAAGATGCCATCGCTGAGGCCCTCGATGTCAGTAGATCACCGATTCGCGAGGCGTTGGTTGTTCTGGGCAAAGAGGGCCTGCTCGATATCACCCCCCGCCGAGGAGCGTTCGTTGCCAAGCTGACACCGGCCGATGTCATCGATCACTACGAGTTGTTCGGGCTTGTGTCGGGTCGGGTGGCCGCCATGGCAGCAGAGTCATTCACCGACGATCAGATGCATGAGCTATCGGCCATCCACGAACGGTTCTCGTCCGCGCAGCGGGATGAACACTCAAAACTCAACGAGGAGTTTCATCGGCTGATCAACTCGGCCGCTCCCCGCCGAACTCGCTGGTTGCTGCGACACCTCGAGCAGTCGATTCCTGCCGGTTTCTTCGGTTTGACCCCCGGCTGGGGTGAGCGTGCGGTGTCGGGTCATCAGGCCATCGTCGATGCGGTCGCTGCCCGCGAACCCGAGATGGCGCGACGGGCCATGGATGCCCACCATCATGAAGCCGGAGTCGCCGCCGTCAGAGCGCTCGAGGCGCGCGGATTCTGGGAGGTGGCCAGCGATGATTGATCGATCCGAAGAACAGCACGACGTCATCCGGGCCGAAGTCGGCCGGCTGTGCGACAAGTACGGAAACGAGTACTGGCGGAGCCTCGAACCGAACCGGTATCCCGAGGAGTTCGTCGCCGAACTCAGCAAGCAGGGATGGTTGGGCGCGCTGATTCCTGAAGAGTTCGGGGGAGGGAACCTCAGCCTTGGCGGGGCGTCGGTGATCTTGGAAGAGATCTCGGCCCGAGGTGGGAACCCGAGCGCCTGCCACGCTCAGATGTACGTGATGGGAACCGTGCTGCGTCACGGGTCCGACGCCCAGAAGAAGAACTACCTGCCACGCATCGCCGATGGCCGGTCTCGTCTCCAGGCGTTCGCTGTCACCGAGCCCGAGGCCGGTTCCAACACCACCATGATCCGTACCCGAGCCGAGCGGGATGGCGAGATCTATCGAATCAACGGCCAGAAGATATGGACCTCTCGGGCCGAGTACTCCGATCTCATGGTTCTGCTTGCTCGCACGACCCCAGTTGATCAGGTCGAGGACCGCCTGGAAGGGTTGTCGGTCTTCCTGCTGGAGATGCGCAATGAAGATGGATCGTTGGTTCCGGGTCTCACGATCAACCCGATCGAGACGATGATGAACCACAACACCACCGAGGTCTTCTTCGACGATGTCGAGATCCCGGTTGAGGCGCTCATCGGCCTCGAAGGACAGGGGTTCCGTCAGATCCTCGACGGCATGAACGCAGAGCGGATTCTGATCGCGGCTGAGTGTATTGGTGACGGCCGGTTCTTCTTGGATCGAGCCAGCGCATACGCACGTGAGCGAGAAGTCTTCGGACGACCCATCGGCCAGAACCAGGGCGTCCAGTTCCCGCTGGCCCGGGCCCACATCCAGGTGGAGGCAGCGGACCTGATGCGGTGGCGAGCGGCCGACCTCTTTGACTCCGGTGTCTCGTGCGGGGTCGAAGCGAACATGGCGAAATACCTGGCTAGCGAAGCCTCGTGGGCGGCCGGGAACGCAGCGCTCGATACCCACGGTGGCTTCGGGTTCGCCGCCGAGTACGACATTGAACGCAAGCTTCGAGAAACCCGGTTGTACCAGGTGGCTCCGATCAGCAACAACCTCATACTCGCCTTCGTGGGACAGAAGTGCCTCGACCTTCCAAAGAGCTACTGACATGCGCGCCGTCGTCCTCACCGCACCAAACACACCCCTTCAATACGTGGCGAACCACCCTGAACCCGATGTCGGCGATGGAGACGTCCTCGACGTAACCGCATGCGGAGTGTGCCATTCCGACATCCACGTGGTCGACGGTGACTTCGGCAAAGAGCCCCCGATTGTTCTTGGTCACGAAGTCACCGGCGTGCATCCCGAGTTGGGTCCTGTGATGCTCTATGCACCCTGGGGTTGTGGGTCCTGCTCGGAGTGCGCCCAGGGCCTCGAAATGATCTGCGCCAACTCGATCGAGGCCGGACTGTTCACCGACGGCGGCTACGCCGAGCGACTGAGAATTCCGAGCCTCGACTACTTGACGCCGCTGGGCGACCTCGACCCCTATGATTCCGCCCCGCTGGCGTGTGGCGGTCTCACCGCGTACCGCGCAACCTTGCAGGGTATCGATCGGCTTCGACAGCTGGGATCAACGGGTCGAGTGCTGGTGATCGGTGCCGGCGGGTTGGGCCAGTACGCCATCCGGTATCTGCGGCTGCTCACCGAAGCCCGCGTCACCGCTCTCGACCTCGCTGAGCGCAAGCAGAGAACCGCGGTCGAGATCGGTGCCCACGAGGCCACGGCATGGGCTGAACCCGGTTCCACCTACGACGTCGTGCTCGACTTCATCGGGGCGGAGGAAACGCTGCGAATTGCAGCAGACCACGCTGCCCGGCTCGGCGTTGTCGCTGTGGTCGGCCTGGCCGGGGGCACGATTCCATTCGGCTTCGGCTCGGTGCCATTCGAGACATCGTTCGTGGCCAGCGTCTGGGGTTCGAGGGCCCAACTCGACGAACTGCTCGACCTCGCTCGCCGGGAACCGAGCATCGTTCAGCCGGTGGAGGTCATGCCACTAGCTCGGGCCGACGAGGCCCACCAACGCCTTCGATCTGGCGACTTGAAGGGTCGAATCGTGCTCGATATCGCAGGTAACCGTCATCAACAGAACCAGGAGACAACATGAGCGGAATTTCGGGAACGATCGGCGACTTCGGTCGTCTTGTAGCCGAGAACCACATTCACACCGTTGAATTGGCGGTGCCGGACACCCAGGGGCACCTCCGCGGCAAACGTATCCCCGCCCAA
>JBLYYW010000442.1:0-3264 GCA_048550155.1 Acidimicrobiales bacterium
CAACGGGGTGCGTATGGTGAGTTTGTGGCGCGACACGAATACCGTTTGGTTAGATCCGACTTCCGGCCCTCGGGCCGGAGTCTTCCCGATGGGTACCAAGTTCGGGTAGCGACTATGGCGGATCATCTGGAACTCGCCGACCTCATGATGGATGCCTATGTGGGCACTATCGACTACGAAGGGGAGACCCCGGAGCAGGCTGTGGAAGAGGTTGGTGGCTATTTGGAGTCGGAGGCCGACCTCGAGGTGTCGCAAGTGGCCGTCTCCGATGGTGTTATCCAATGTGCAGTCATGATGAGCCGGATCGCCGGATTGCCGCTTGTGGGCTTCGTGATGACTCGTGCTGCGGTGAAGGGTCGCGGGCTGGCCAGTGCCCTGCTCGACCTCGCTACTGATGCGGTCTGGGCGACAGGTGCCGAAGAGATTCGGGCGTTCATCACCGACGGCAACCTGCCATCGGAGGCAATCTTCACCAAGGCCGGATACAGGAGAATCGCCACATACGGCGACTAAATCTCGTTGCTCCTTCATGTCGTGCCCTTGTAGGCGTCTTATGCCCTTGCCTGGCACCGTTGCAGCAGACGACCAGGGAGGCCGGCTATAGATCGTCCGTCGCTACGCGACGCCGCCAGGGACGTGTTGACCCGTCTTGGGGAGACCCTTGACATCAAATCACCTGTCACGGACGCCCGCAGACAGCGTGTGGTGCACTCGATGTACCACGAGGGCGCCCGATTTCGGCCTTGGGTTTGGCGGTTTGCCACCCTGATGGCGCTTTCCGTGGCGCTTGCTTCGCTAGGGCTACTGGCCGACTCGCCTGCGGTGATCATCGGAGCGATGGTTGTGGCGCCCTTAATGGGGCCAGTGCTCGGTGTGTCGGCGGCTGTAGTGCGCGGTTGGCCGAAGCGAGGCGTGTTGCAGGCGATTGCGGTTCTGTGCGCCGCCGGAGGTGCCGTGGCGCTCGCCGGCCTTATTGCGATTCCGCTCGGTACGTTTGAAACTCCGCCGGGCGAGCTGTTGGCACGCACCGAACCCAACATTCGTGATCTCGGTGTGGCCATGCTGGCCGGCACTGTCGGCGCCTACACCTTGGTCCGTCGTGAAGCCGCCGAGGCTATGGCCGGCGCCGCAATTGCGGTGGCCTTGGTGCCGCCGTTGGCCACGATCGGTATCTCGATTCAGGTTGGTCGTCTTGACATGGCACTCGGTGCGACGTTGTTGGTATTGGCCAACGTCAGCGGGGTCATGCTGGCCGGCGCCATCACGTTCATGTTTGTCGGATTTGTCCCAGGGATGAGTCTGGTGTTTGGTTTTGGGCAGATTCTCCGTGGAGTGCGCTGGGTTGCGCTGGCGGTGGTGTTGATGGTGGTGCCATTGCAGTGGGCGGGGCCGGGATTCCTGTCGCCACCACCGGAGGGCACCGACATCGAAATCATCGTCGAAGAGTGGTCGGCACGCGCCACTGAGCCCGCCGACGTGATTGGGGTCGAGGTAGTCGTCGAGGAAGGTGTCGCCAACGTTGATGTTGTGGTGGCAAGTTCGGGGCAGCTCCCCAGCGTGGTAGCCCTAGCCGATTCCCTGGCCGATGAGCTTGGTCGGGAGGTTGTTGTCGAGCTACAGCAGGTTGCGTCGTCGACGCAGCGTGCCGAGGTCGGAGGTTAAGAGATGGTTGCGATCCAGTCCCGTACGTCCCCGGGTGAAGTCAGGTGGACCCAGTTCAGGTGGGCATTGGCGGCGTCATCTTTGGCGGTGCGGTACTTCGTTCGGTACTTGTTTCGCTGGGTCCAGGCCCACAGGACGATGTTTTCCTCGGGTTCGGTCTTGAGCAGATTGCGCAGGCTCTCCCGGTTCCCGTTCCAGAGTTCGCGGCGGAGGATCCCGCGGCCGACCGTCCGGCGCACAACGCGTGACATCGTGACGCGGTGGGGCATATCGAGCCAGACAACCGTGTCGACTCGAGAGAACACGATGTCTTGGACGAGCGAGCCATAGTTGCCGTCAACCACCCAGGATTCGGCCTCGGTGCGCTCCCTGACGATACGGCGCATCTCCTCTCGCTCTATGGGCGTCCAGTTGGGCAGGTGATGGATCGCATCAAGCTCGATGTGTTCGCACCCGAGTCGGCCCGCGATCTCTTTCGAGAGCGTTGATTTGCCGGATCCACTATTGCCGACAACCGAGACACGGCGAGGTCTTTGCATCCGATGGATTTTGGCAGAGTCCGATTGGTTTCGGGGAGGTCAGCCGTCGAGCGAGGAGCGGACCTCGACCGTTTCCCAATCGAAAGTGTGCTCGTTAAGCAACAGCCCGGGATCGATGTTGAGGACGTTGCCCGCCGGGTCGACAGCACGGCCCGCCCACAGTGTTTGGATGGTGAACGGATGGAATGCCCTGGTCTCATATTCGAAGGTGTAGACCGGGTTCTCGGCCGACCCCGCACATGGAGTGAGCGTGTCCGCATCGGAGCCCGAGCACGTCTTGTTGAACTCCCACTCGCCGTCGCCATCGATGTCGACCCGAATCCCTGAGAGCCAGATGTTGAGGGTGAGTCGGTAGCTGTTGCCCGTGGTTGGGATGTCGACGGTGAATCCACCCGAGGTCAGGTCGTCGCCTGCTGCGACGTCGTACCAGACGCTGTTCTCCAAGCCCACCAGCGTCCGGAACTGCGGGAACGTAGCCCGAATCGGTTCGGGGACGAGGGCGCTGTCTCTGACGATCTCGAGCCACGGGTCTCGTTCGATGACTACGAGACAGTAGAGGTTGCCGATGTCATGGTCATCGAAATTGCCAGTCGAGATCGACACTGTGTTGCGGGAGTCGAAGACGACAGATGTCGCTAGTACTCCGATGAGGTCTTCGGTCGAACAATCGTCCCGCCCCACAAATGCTCCTTGGATGCAGGAGCCGCTGTCGAACATGTCCAGGTCGGCGAAGCGGGTGAGGTCGACGGTTGGCGGCGTGGTGCTGTAGTCGACAAGGTCTCGGATGAGGTTGAAGTGTGGAGCGTTTTCGTTGATTGCGATGATCGCTCCCGAGTCGTCGACCGTGAACGCGGCCCGGTACCAATCCATCGGGTATCTGCAGTGCTCGCTGGCAACGCTGGCATGGACTTCGCCGTTGCTCACCCACAGTTCGCCCGAGACATACGCCGGTGTCTCGATCTGGATTTGGTTGCCGTTGTCATACTCGTCCACTGCCATTGCAGGCGCAGCAGCAGTGAGAACGATGCACATCGCAGTCAGTGCGATCAGCCTTCTCATGGAG
>JBLYYW010000443.1:0-6594 GCA_048550155.1 Acidimicrobiales bacterium
GTATCCCTCACCGCAGGCCGGGGTCAGACCCTTTTTGTGTTCACCCGCCCAGCGAGCCCGAAATGGTCGCTCAGGTGGAAACGGTGCCCGTCGAACTCGATGGGAGTGTCGAGGACCGCAAGGTCGCTCACAGTGACCCCGGGTGAGGTGAAACAGCGGGTGAAATACGCACGAAACTCGGTCGCACTCCGACCGGAATTGAACTGGTTGATCCGGCTGTCCCAGGTTGGACTTGGCAACGGTGGTGCGTGGAGCTGAGCACTCTCGAGCGTGCTCAGCTCACCGATACGGGTATTGGTGTCGCCCACAACCAAGATGCCCGGCGTTGGACTCGCCTCAACAATCCGAGCGAACTGTTCCAACCGCACCGCCTCGGCCCGTTTGCCCGTTCCCGGGGCAAGATGCACATTGGCGACGGTGAGATCATCGAAGGTGGTGAGGATGGCGCACCCGGCCACCACATTGACGTGAGGTTCGTCGGAAACCAGCTCGTGTTTCACAAGGGTCGCCAGGTGCCCGCTGTGGCTCTTGGGGTTGGCCCGGATCATTGCGTGAGTCTCCACAAATGGCACCAGACCGGGGAGCTCCTGAAGCAGAATGATGTCCGGGGAGAGGTCTAGGACGGTGTCACGAAAAGCTGACTCGCTGTGTTCGGTTCCCCAGCTGTGTGGTGCCGCTGCCGAGCGTTTCATCAGCGCAAGGTTCCAGGTCAAGAAACCCAAGGTGGTCACTCGTACAGCTTGGCGTACCGCTCGTTGAGTTCGTCGAAACTTCTGGCCAGATCCCAGTCGTTGGCAGCGATCAGTCGGTCAAATCGAACCCGCAGAGCGTTTACGGTCGGATGTCCAACCCGACGATGGCGCCAGTAGATACGAAGGTGATCGGCGATCCGCAGCTGCCGTGCTGCCGGCACTCGTGCCGTCGACTGCGCCTGGTCCATGGTTTTGAGTATCGACCAAAGACCCGGTCATGTGAAGCCGAACCCCATGTTCGGCCGGTGATCGCGGTGGCTCTTCTTGACCCAATGACAACGTATGCATACGCTCCGGCGATGAGAGGTTTCGATCCGAAGTTCACAGACTTCCCCGATTACATCCTGACGATCACCAAGGAAATCTGGGAAGACCGTCGGATCCACACCCTGCACGACTACTACGCGCCGGACATCCACGTTCGCGCTCCGGCCGGCGTTGTCACCGGCAACGAGCATGTGATCGGGGCGACTATGGCCACCTTGGCCGAGTTTCCTGATCGTCAACTCTTGGGGGAGGACGTCATCTGGTCCGGCAACGACACCGATGGGTTCCTGAGTTCCCATCGCCTGTTCAGCACTGCCACCCATCTCGGTGATGGGGCGTATGGTCCGGCCTCGGGCACCAAGTTCCAGTACCGAATCATCGCCGACTGCGCCGCCAAGGAGAACACGATCTACGACGAGTGGATCGTTCGCGACCAGGGTGCGATCGTGCGCCAACTCGGAATCGAGCCCAAGGCTTTCGCCGCGGATCAGATCGAGCGAGAGGGCGGGCCCGAGCTTGCGCTGCAACCGCTGACACCCAGAACTGATCCGCCCAACGTCTACACCGGGACCGGCAACGACTCCCAGGTCGGCCAGGACTACGCCGGGATTCTCACCGGAATCATGAACGCCGATCTGGCCACGATCGAACGGTCCTATGACCGAGCGGTTCACCTCGAACACCCCGGCGGAGTGACTGCCCACGGCTGGGCCGCAGCGGACCAGTTCTGGATGGGCCTGCGCAGCGCGTTCCCCTCGGCCACCTTCGACATTCATCACGCGATCGGCATGGAATCTGACCGCATGCCTCCCCGGGCCGCACTTCGGTGGTCGCTGTGGGGAACCCACGACGGCTGGGGTGCGTTCGGTCCGCCAACTGGTGCCCACGTCCACGTGATGGGAATCAGCCACGCGGAGTTCGGACCGTGGGGGCTCCGTCGCGAGTTCGTGTTGATCGACCAGACCGCCATCTGGAAACAGCTCCTCTTGGGGAGCTGACTCGATGCGATTGGGTTGCGAATGAGCGAAGCGCTTGCGGCGATGACTACGTAGTCATATGATGCCGGTCACATGAGGGAGAAGCGATCAACGAGGGTCACCTCGGTTCAGGTTGCCGAAGCGGCCGGTGTTTCCCAGGCCACTGTGGCGCGCACGTTCTCCTCGCCCCACCTCGTCGCCGACTCGTCAAAGGCGAAAGTGAGGGAGGCAGCCGAGCGGCTCGGTTACGTTCCCAACGCCATCGCTCGCAGCCTGAAATCGCAGCGAACGAACATCGTTGGTGCCGTCGTCCCCGCTCGCAGTGAATACTGGCAACATCTCGTGGCCGAGATCTCTCAGCAGTTGGGAGAACAGGGATCGCAGCTTCTGCTGTTTACGTTCGCCAAGCCGTCCGAGGTCGCTTCGGTTGTCGAGTCGCTGCGTCAGTATCGGGTCGATGGTGTCCTGCTGGCGTCATCGTTCATCGATCACGACTCGCTCTCAACCGTGGCCTCCCTCGGTATTCCGGCAGTCGCCTTCAACCACCCCGAGGCGCTCGACGTGTCCGCATCGGTCACCGTCGACAACGAGGGCGGTGCAACCCTCCTTGCCCGTCACCTGATCGAGACCGGCCATCGCTCCGTCGCCTTCGTCGGAGGAGATCCCGATACGGGCTCGGATCGAGGGCGCTATCGCGGCGCATCGATGGCTCTGCGGGCTGCGGGAATCGTCTGCCCCTACATTTCGGCTGGAAGCTTCGACTACGACGCCGGCTACGCCATCTCCAGTGAGCTGGTCCAACACTTCGGAGGCCCCGAGCAGCTGCCGGACGCGTTGATGGTCGCGGGCGACGAGCTCGCATTCGGCGTCATCGACGGACTTCGTGCTGCTGGCGTGGTCGTCCCAGACGACGTCTCGGTCACCGGGTTCGACGGTCTGCCACAGGCATCGTGGGCCGGCTTCGATCTGACCACGCTGGTCCAGCCGGCAGCAGAGCTGATTCGAGCAGCGCTCGCTCAGTTGTCGGTGGCCGACAGCGAGCGCACCCATGTTTCGGTGGGCGGTTTTGTTCGGGTCGGTCGATCCACACGCCGCCACGACCTGCAACCACCAAGCTCAGATTCAGACCAACTCCAAGAAGGTGATCACCGATGAAGGTGTTGAAAGAGGCAACCCGAAAGGGAGCGCACGGATCCGATTCCGACCTGTCCACCAAGGTGGCCGACATCCTGGCCGAGATCGAGACCCGCGGTGAGTCTGCGGTACGAGCGTTGAGTGAGAAGTTCGACAACTGGTCCCCGGAGTCGTTCCGGCTCGGGCAGGAACAAATCGATGCGATCATCGCCTCGGTCGATCCGGTCACCATCGCCGACATCGAATTCGCCCAGACTCAGATCAGGAACTTCGCCCAGGTTCAGCTCGACTCGATGAAGCCCGTCGAGGTGGAAACGCTCCCCGGCGTTGTGCTCGGACACAAGCACATCCCGGTCCAGAACGTCGGTGCGTATGTTCCCGGCGGCCGCTATCCGATGGTGGCATCGGCCCACATGAGCGTGCTCACCGCCAAGGTGGCCGGCGTGCCTCGCGTGGTGGCGTGCACACCGCCGATCAACGGTGAGATTCCACGCGAGACCGTGGCGGCGATGGCGATGGCGGGTGCTGACGAAATCTACATACTCGGTGGCATTCAGGCTGTCGGAGCGATGGCCCTGGGTGTGGATGGAGTGATGGAAGGTGTCGATGTCCTGGTCGGACCCGGCAACGCATTCGTTGCCGAGGCCAAGCGCCAGCTCTATGGCCGGGTGGGAATCGACCTGCCGGCCGGCCCGACTGAGACCCTGGTCATCGCTGACGAAACTGTCGACGCCGAGATGTGCGCAACCGATCTCCTGGGACAGGCCGAGCACGGCCCCAGCTCACCGGCGGTGCTGCTGACAACTTCGGAAGCGCTTGGGCACGAGACGATCGCCGAGGTCGACCGCCAACTCGAAACGCTCGCCACGGCCGATGTGGCCAGCATTGCGTGGGAGAACTACGGCCGGGTTCTGGTCTGTGCATCGAATGAGGAGATGCTCGCTGTCGCCGACGACCTCGCGTTCGAGCACGTTCAGGTGATGACCAACGACGACAACTTCTTCCTCGAGAACATGGTGAACTACGGCGCGTTGTTCCTCGGCCCCATGACCCACGTCGCCAATGGCGACAAGGTGATCGGCACAAACCACACGCTTCCAACGCAGGCTGCCGCTCGATACACCGGCGGACTGTGGGTCGGGAAGTTCATCAAGACGGTCACCTACCAAAGGGTCACCGACGCCGACTCGGCCGCGATGATTGGCGAGTACTGCTCACGGTTGTGTGAGATCGAGAACTTCGCCGGCCACAAGGCTCAGGCCGATATCCGAGTGGCTCGCTACGGGGCCAAGACCGAGGCGGGCAACTGACCGATGTCGACACCCGTCACCTCCGCCGATCTCACTGCTGTCGTCACCGGCGGCAGCGGAGGCATCGGGTCGGCGATCTGTGCCCGGCTGGCTCGGGACGGGTATCGGGTCGTGGTCGGTGCGGGCTCCAACCTCGATCGTGCAAAGAGCGTCGCTTCGAAGCTCGACGGCGTTGGCCACGATGCCATCACGTTGCCGGTGACCGATTCAGAAGCCTTGATCAATGCAGCCGATCAGATCGGCCGGGACTATGGCAAGGTCGATCTGCTGGTCAACTGTGCCGGAACCACCGAGCCGGTTCCCCACGACGACCTCGATTCCCTCACCGACGACATCATCGACCACATCTTCGCCACCAACTGGCGGGGACCGTTCGCCATGGTCCGGGCGTTCCGTCCTCTGATGGAGAAGGCCGGTGCGCCAGTTGTTGTCAACATCTCCTCGATCGCCGGTGTCACCGGCCAAGGCTCCAACGTTGCCTATTGCGCCTCCAAGGCAGCACTCGACAGTATGACCCGTTCCTTGGCTCGGGCACTGGCGCCGAAGATCCGCGTGCTTTCCGTGTCGCCGGGGTGGGTGCTGGGAGAGTATGCCAGCCGCTTCACTGCCGAGTACATACAAACCCAAACCGAACAGACACCACTGAATCAGTTGGCGGTTCCCGATGATGTCGCAGCTGCGGTGTCGGTCGCGGCCCGCGAGCTGGTCCTCACCACAGGTTCGATCATTCCGGTCGACGGTGGCAGACCGCTGGGGGTCAACTGATGCACATCTCCGCTGCCGAACTCACCCGTCGGGTCATCGAACCTGATCAGTTCGTTCCCGATCCGACGGCGTTCGTCGATGTTCGCCTGCCCCAGAGCAAGGGTAAGGAGAGCCTCTCGTTCATCGGTCCGGGCGTATCGCAGAATTCTGACCAGGTCATCAACATCGAGGAACCGCACGGCTTCAACGTCGGGGCCGCCCGACTGCCGGCTGGAGCGATCAACAACCCCCACCTCCACTTCACCGCCGAAGTGTTCATCTGCCGCTACGGGTCATTCCGGTTCTTCATCGGGTTGGGCGACGATGCGCTCAGTCTCGACGTAGGTCCCGGTGATGTTGTCAGCGTGCCGACCTGGGTCTTCCGGAGTTTCGAGAACATTGGCACCGAGCAAGGGTTTGTCTACACCGCGCTCGGCAACGACGTAACCGGAGGGATCATCTGGGCACCCGAGGTTCTGGCCGAGGCGGCCGAGACCGGGCTCTTTCTCGACAAGGATGCGCTGCTGCTCGACACCGTCAATGGTGACTTGGTTGATGGAGCGGAACTGATGCCGCGCATGCGTGAGGAAGACGTGCGGAGCTTGCCTCAGCCAAGCGAGGAGGATCTCGCGGTGCGGTTCGTTCCAGCGAACCGGCGGCAGTGGAACTCTGGATCGCTGCTTTCCGGCTGCCTCGAAGGGCACCGAGTCGACACCGCTCCGCTGATTGGTCACGGCTTCACACAACATGCAAATTCGGCGTCGCCCATACCAGGACATCACAGTTTCACCGCTACCTGGCTGAGGGCCGAACCCGGTCAGGAGACCGGTCTTCATGCGGTCGACGCCTACCAGGTCGCGTACCTGATCGACGGAAGCTGGCAGATCGACTGCAACCCCGAGCTCGATGTTTCAGCTAGGCCACAATCGGGCTCACTGGTCTCCATGCCGCCGGGAAGCTGGCGTACCCTCCGAGCCGTTGGGGGCGAAACCGCCACGATGGTTCTGGTCACGGCGGGCGACAGCCGTCCAGGTATCACCTGGTCGGACGAAATCGTCAGTGCAGCGCGAGGGGCCAACACTGCCTTGGACGCCAATGGATGCATCGGCCCGGCTCACCTGATCGAAAACCGAGGCGGCTCGTGCGGTTCAGAACAAGAAATCTCATCATCATCATCAACAACAACAGGGAGAGAAATATGAGAAACCAGAACAGTCGATGGCTGCGGCTCCTTGCCGCTGTCATCGCTCTTGCAACCTTTGCTGCCGCATGCGGTAGTGGATCCGACGATTCCTCGTCGGGTACAACCGCTGCTCCATCGACCGACGATGGCTCCTCTGACGATTCGATGGAGGAAGATGACTCCATGTCCGAGGGCGACGACGGTGCCATGGAAGAGACGATCTCGGA
>JBLYYW010000444.1:0-10500 GCA_048550155.1 Acidimicrobiales bacterium
CGGTGTTCGACGGCCTGGCCGCAGCTCCGATGTTCTGCTCGGTGCCGATCAGAGTTGGGCGCAAGTACAACGATCCCGGTGGCTCGGGGGTGATCGCGGCATTGGCGGCAACAGTGTCGGCCACCATTCGCTCGAACAGGGCCACCGGCGGGGGAGGCAGCATCAAGCGCTCGGCGCTGCCGTACATCCGTTCTGCGTGGCGGCTGGCCCTGAATGTGGCCACCGAGCCGTCCGGCTGACGGTGTGCCTTCAGGCCTTCGAAGCAGCTGCTGCCGTAATGCAACGCATGGGTGGCCGGGTGGAGAATCAACTCGCCGGTACCGACCATGCGGGGTTCGCTCCACGACGTGCCGTCGAACTCCACCGACGCCATCACCTCGCCGAAGACGGTCCCAAACGGTTTGCTGGCAGGTGGTGGAGGGGCATCGGCAGGCATGAGCAGATGGTAGGGGCAAACCCGTCACCACGCCCAGTGGATTTGGCTCCTGACCTCACCATTTCTGGGCTGTGGTCACCAGACCACACATGGGGTCTGGCCTACCATTTCTGCAGTCGAGACCACCGCGTACGGTGAGAGGGAGCTACGGAGTGGGAACAGCAGTCGAGGGGGAGGCCCTGGCCGCCATCATCGAGGTGATCGACGCGAATCGCATCGCCTCACTGGCTCAGCTCCATGCTCATCTCGTCGCCTCGTTCCCCGAGCTGTCCGAGAGCGGTATCAGCGACCTCGTCGCCGGTTCAGAGAGTCTGGAACTTGTCGATGATCTGGTGTTCTCGCGAGCTTCGCTGGTGGCGGGCAGAACCTTCACTGTCCGAGCCGATTCGCCGGTGCTGGTGGAATCACACCACGACCTCGCCCCGTTTCTTGGCTCCCAGCGGCGGCTGGTGGGGCCGGCAGGGGTCGCGATCGGTTCTGCCGATCGGCAGGTCGTCGTGGTGGAGGCGATTCCGGCCACGCTTGATCCGGGGAGCCGGTACTTGGCACTTTCAGCGCCCGAGGATGTACTGACCCACGATTTCGGATCCATCACGCCGGACCGCTTCCACGCAGAACTGATGCGGTCCGGTCGTCTGGCAGCGGGGGAAATCGAGGTGGCCGCAATCCGCTCCGCCAGTCATCATTGGCTGGGCTCGGGACAGGGGGCGTCTGCACGGGCGCTGGTGGCCTACGCACTATCGCTCAACGATCAGTGTTTCCGGAACCCGACTCTGCCGTTGAGCGACCTCTTCGCCGCCGCCGGCCTCGAAGGCCGCGACGGCGAGTGGGGAAGGGGAGACGACGGCTGGACACCGGTGGGTGAGGCGGTCACCGATCAGACGATCGAACGGCTGATCGCAGAGCATCAGCTTTCCAACGACGAAGCCGGAGACTTCAGGCTGGTCATACTCCAGTGGCAGCAATGGGTCGGAGGCCGAGGAACGGTGAATGCAACGTCGTTCGCAGCGTTGCTCACGGGTCGGGTCGCGGCAGCGTTTGCGGAATACTGGGAGCCGGCCGGCATCAGCTCCATCGCCGAATGGATGGATCAGCGTCGGCTGGCCGAAACCCTGGCACGCCGACACGGCGACCATCCCGGTGTCAACTACCTCCGAGGGATGATCGACCTTCGCCTCGGTGACGGCGCCGCGGCCTTCAAGTTCTTTCAGGAAGCCCACTCGGCTGACGAAGACTTCCTCCCGGTCCGGAGAGAACTCGGTTTGCTGCTCCTCGATGCGTCTCGACTGGAAGAGGCGATGGACGTACTGCCCGCCGATGTTCCTGCCTTCGGCGCCATCGAGTACCTGCTCGACAGGGCGGCTCAGGATCGAGGCCAGGCCGAACGGGGTGATCCCTGTCGATGCGGATCGGGCCGTAAATACCGATCATGTTGTGCCAAGAACCTCCGACTGACCGAGGCCGAACAGCTCGAGGTGATCGACGTTCGGCTGAGGATCTACCTGTCGGAGCCGCCATGGTCGCTTCAGATGGACCGTCTGGCCGACATCGTCAGCACCGAGTGGGGGCTCATGAGCTTTCCAGAAGCCCTCGCTGACCCGTTCGTTCACGACGTCCTGGCTATCGAAGCGGGCGGCGCAGCCTCGTATTTGGCGGCGAGACGGAGCCTGCTCACCGAGTCCGACGTCGCCATCCTCTCCACGTTCACCGCCACCAGTCGTGATGCATTCGATATCCAGGCTGCACACCCAGACCACTGGCAGCTCCGGCACCCTGACACCGGGTCCGAACTCCAAATCCCACCGCTGGAGCAAACTGCGACGCCCGGGGCTGCGGTACTGGTACGAACGATGTCCCGAGAAGGTCGGTTGGTGCCAGTGGGCCCGGCCGTTCTCATTCCCGGCTCTCACGTATCGCTGCTACGGGTGACGCTCGGCTCGCGACCGACGGCGGAGCAGCTGCTGGGTTGGGTGTGTCGACGGTCCGAAATCCTGCGTCCACCAATTGAATTGACCTCTCAGATCGATCTCCGCGACAGCAGCGATGACCCCGAAGACTCGGTTCTCGCCGGAATCGATCTCGACGATCTCGCCCGTCGGGCGATGGACAGCTGAAGTCGGGTCGGGTCCGGCATGCTGTCATGGTGAATGCTGAAGATCGGCCGTTCCGGTTCTACGACAACCGGCAGAAGTACCTGGCGTTTGTGACAACGTGTGATGAGAAGTGGCAGGTGGCGAAACGAGCGTCTGCGGAGCTGGCTAACGTCCGGCCCACTCCGCCATCGCTGCGGGTCTTCGATGCCGGCGTCGGTGATGGCACGGTGCTCACCCATTTGATGCGATCCATGCATGCCAGGTTTCCCAATGCCCCGTTCTATGTTGTCGGCAAGGAGATCAGCCTCGAAGACGTTCGGCTCACGTTGGAGAAGCTGCCCGACCGTCTTGTCGAGCATCCCGACACGGTCTTCGTCTTGACAAACCTGCACTACAGCGAAGCTCCAACGTTGTGTCCCAACAGCGACGACAAGCGCAACCGTCTCGCGTATCGAAGGGTGGAACTCACCGGATCGGAGTCCTACACCTTCGGAGAACAACTACGCAGCCTGGATCCGTTCCTCGTGAAGCACTGGGAAGTGAAGCCGAGCAAGAAGACCGGCAATCCGCTGTACGTGCATCCCACGGTGCTCGTGATCAATCGAAAGGATCACAGCTTCGCTCTCGATTCTGTGATTCCGGCCAAGGGCGGATGTGCCGCCGATTTCGACCTCATCATCGCATCACAGCCGTGGCGGTCTCGCACCGACGCCGAGTTCAAGGTCGACAAGATTCTGGCGCCGATGGCCCGCAGCCTCCGAAGCCATGGCTCGCTTCTCGGGATCCAGAGCGCAGGCAACGATCCCGGACTCGAATTGATTCAACGGATCTGGCCCGGCGAGGAGCCGTTTCCGGTTGACCGTTACGAGCTTCTCGAGAAACTGCGAACGGCGCTGGGGGCCGAGGCGAGAAAGTACGATCTGCTCGCCTTCCCCGACGATGAGTCCAAGTTGAGGTTCTCCATGCACACGCTTCCCGACGAGATCGAAACCAACATCGGCACATCCACCTTGTTCGCGGCTTGGAACGCCGCGATCTACGTAGCTCAGATGGAAGATCGCCGGATCGACGAGGTGATGCGCGACAACTCCTATCTCAAGTCGACCGCTGAAGTTCTCACCGAACACGGCGGACTGTGGTTCAACGACGAAACCTTCGTCGTCCGTCGGCTGTGACTCAGGGGTTTCGTATCGGGTTGGTCCTAGGAGCTGGCGGCAGCCCCGGTGGGGTCTTCATACGGGCCGCGCTCTCCGCCATCGAAGACCGAACCGGCTTCGTTCCGGCGATGAGTTCGACCGTCATCGGCACCAGCGTGGGCGCCCTCAACGCCGCCCGAATCGACTCCGATCCGGTTGAGACTCCGGCAGCCGTCGTACAGCGGCTGGAGGTGTTGGCGGCTCACATTCCGCCACCTGATCTCGGCGTTCTTGACCGTGCGCTCGCCGGTCCTCGACAGATCGTGGGTCGGGCCGTGGGTCGTTTTGTTCCCGCTGGAACCAACCGGCCGGACTACCCCGTCGCCGCGGGTCCGTACCATCGGGCGGTACGAACCGTTTCGTGCCGGAGGTCCGATGGCACCCGCAGGATCGCGAATCTCAGCCGCGCTGTTGCGCCCGCTGCCGAGCTCTACGCGTCCGCCGCGATCCCCGGATTCGCCCCTCCGGTCGTCCTGGATGGCGTCGAACACGTTGATGGGGCGGTGTGGTCTACCACCAACGCCGATCTCGTGTCACCCGATGACCACGATGGGCTGATCGTGATCGCCCCCATGGCGTCGAGGTCCGGAGGTGGTCTGTTGCCCCGGAGCCACCGCGCTGCGGTCGTGGCCGAGCTGGCCCCGTGGAAAAGACTTGGCAAGCCGGCGTTGTTCATCGCGCCGTCGGCCGAGGCGATCGAAGGGCGTCATGATCATGATGCGTTCGCAGCCGACGCCGAGGCTCGAATTCTGGGCTGACGCACAACCACACGCAAAGAGGGCCAACGCTCAGCGAGCGTGGCCCTCTTCGGTATTCTTGCGTAGGGGATCGGTGACTACTCGGCGTCGGTGCCGATGTTCACCGTCGAGGGCCCGGTGCGCGGCCGGCTCTTGTTGCCCTGGCAGCTGATCGGGTTCACCGGGAATCCGGTACCTTCCCGAAGCCGAACCGCTGGTGCCATCAGCAGGTCGCCACGGATCGCAAGGTCGTCGAGGTTGTTCATCGCCACCACGGCGACACCGTCGTTGAGAAGGGTGGTGTAGGTGGCGTCGAACAGCTCGTCGTCGCCGGCATCGGGCCCGTAGGTGTCCGAGCCGGTTCCGGCGATGTTCCGGTTGTCGAACATCCACTGAACGGTGGCGCCTGCGAAGCCCGGTGCACCGTCGAGATAGGAAGGGTCACCGAAGCGCTCTTCGAACCCGGTCTGGATCACCACGAGGGAACCGCGCTCAATCTTGCCGTGCAGACGCTCGTAACGGCGAATGTCCTCAACGGTCAGTTGGAAGACGGCCTCGGTCTGCATGCGTTCCCGCACGTCGATCACGTACACCGGCCACACGAACTCCTCGGGATTGATGTCATCCAGCGTGCGGGCACCCTCGATGAAGTGGGTGGGAACGTCGATGTGGGTGCCAGCGTGGGCGCCGAGGCCTATCTCTTCGACCCTGAATCCTGCCGGGATGGGATTTCCGTCTTCATCCGGCCCGAAGTCGGTGTCGTAGTCAATGAAGGTCTCGACGGTGACGTCGGGGTCGCCGTCGAAGACAGGCATTCCAGTCGGTGGTTCATCACCGAACGGGTTGCTGCCTGCGAAGAACTCGTGTCCGTGGTTGCTCATCCCGCCGGTGCACTGAAGTTTGACGTTGCCGGGTGGGTTGAACACCACGCGGCTGCCAGCTACTGCGACACCGCCCACCAGCATTAGTACGGTCGTGAGACCCGCGAACGCGGCCTTCTTGCTGATTCTCATTTGGTCTAGCTCCTTGTGCCGGTTCCGCCGGTGGTCAGGCGACCACATTCGGGAGAGCGTAGGAGGGGGTCGGCCATTACAAAACCTCCGCCCCGAGGCTCAGTGACCGGTGGTGCTCCAGTGCCATGCTTCGCTCGGCAGGTTGAAGAACCCGTATGTCGCCGCATTTTCCTGCAACCACACGAAGCCGGGGGAACTCGGGTTGAGGATCTCGCCGTTCTCGGTGAAGTCGATTGCGAGGCCGAGTTCGTGTTGGCTGTGCAGCGGTCGTGCGGTCGGTGGGGTGCAGTTGGGGGAGCGACCGTCGAAAATGATGAAGCCGGTCTCGCCACAGTGGTTGATTCGGAGCTGGATTTGTTCCTCGGTGCTTCGGTACCCCCATCCGCTGAGGGTGATTTCGTCCTCGGCGGCAGCGGCCAGCATGTCGGCGAGTTGGCCGGCAATCTCGGGGCTGACCAGGAATCCGCCGACCTGAACCGTCTCGGGCGCCTCGCCGGAGACCTCCAGCGTCTGGTCCCGCCGCGTCCGCAGCGTGATCGGATGCTGCAATGCCAGCCGGCGAGAGGTCGAATCGAGCTCAAAGGCTTCGTCCACGGCGTATCCCTGAAGCCGGACGTGGCTTCTGACCTGCTCGGAGTCGTCCTGCCGTGCTCGGACGGTCGCTTCACCGGCCGAAGCGACCCGGCTCAGTCGGTTGCGGGTGGCGGTCAGGGTTTCGGTGGCGACCTGAATCGGAGCGTCGACATAGGTTCGGGCCTGGCTACCGGTGAGCTTGTCCAGTTCGTCAGACTCTCCGTTCACGAACGAGTCCACAACGAGAGCGGTCAGTCGGTCGGACACGACCTTCTCGCGGTTGCTTGCGGCCACGTAGTGCCAGCCGCTGACCTCCTCTCGGCCAACCGAAGCCTCGGCCTCCAGCCCCAGGCGGATGAGTTCGGTTTGTTGGGCAGCCAGGTTCTTGGCTGTCGACAACGTCCACGTTTCGGCAGCCGATGACCCTGCACGCCAGGTGTCGATTTCACCGTTCGGGACGGCGCCTCCTCTGAGTGCAGCGAGTTCGGCCGCACCGAGCGGCACGATTCCAAGCGTGTCGATCTGTTCGGCGGTGTCAACATTGAGTGCATCATTGAGCTGTTCCTGGGACGCGGCGGGGGAGCCGAGCAGCCAGGACGACGCCGTGAGGAGAGTGGCCAGGGCAAGCGCAAGCCGCAAACGGGCGCGGATGATCACACCGACCTATCGGCTGAGCCCTGGGCGAACTGAAGAGCTGGCGGCCTTCGGGCCGGGGCCTCTAGTGTCGGCAGCCGGGACCGTGCACGTGGTGGGCGACCACTGCCAGCTTGGAGCCGACGAGTTTTTTCTGGGTCACCAGTTCCACGATGTTGGCGTACTGAATCAGCTTGGGCGAGACCATGATTTCAATGTCTTCGTCGAAGACCCGCTTGTACACGCTGGTGTTCTTGCCTTTGAGGTAGGTGTCGACCGACACCTCGTAGGATCCGCCTCAACCAACTGGCGCGATGAAGTCGATGGCGGCCCGGCCGCCTTTCTTCCTGACGACATCCTTGGCGGCATCAGAAATTCTGAGTTCCATAGTCATAGTTAACCATCGGAAGTGCCGGAGGTATTTCCAGGGTCGGTCACCAGAGCATCGAGGCCGATGTTCTTCACCACATGTTGCCAGCGGTGCGGACCTATGTCACTGTCGATCCATGACGGCTGTCACGGGTTACCAGCTCACCGATCGATACACCGAAGACCGCGGTCGGGTCCTGCTCACCGGGGTTCAGGCGCTTGCTCGACTCCCGATCGAACAACTCCGGATCGATCGCGCCGCCGGGCTGAACACTGCGGCGTTCGTGTCGGGATATCCGGGTTCTCCCCTCGGCGGGTATGACCAGGAGGTTGCCCGCGCAGCGCGCACTGTGCCCGATCTGCCGATCATCTGCCAGCCGGGGGTCAACGAGGAGTTGGGCGCTGCGGCTGTGATGGGTACTCAGCTGGCCGCGGGTCAAAGCGATTTCAATCGCGACGGCGTGCTCGGCATCTGGTACGGAAAGGCTCCCGGACTGGACCGGTCGGGCGACGTCATCCGCCACGCCGTGTTTGCCGGAACCTCTCGCCACGGCGGGGCGATCGCACTCGTCGGTGACGATCCCGGCGCAAAGAGTTCGACCCTGCCAACCAGCTCCGATGCAACGATCTATGACCTTCACATGCCACTTTTCTATCCCGGTGACGTGCAGGAGGTGGTGGACCTCGGTCGTCACGCCGTCGTCCTGAGCCGCCTCGCCGGACTGTGGACTTCGATGAAGATCGTCACTGCGGTCGCTGACGGCCATGGGACCGTGGATCTCGGGCTCGATCGGGTCACCCCGATCACCCCCGACCTCACGATCCCTGGCGATCCCAACGGCGAGACCTTCATGCCCGAACCCAACGGTCGTCTGCTCACTCCCTACACGCTGGATCTGGAGGAGGACTTCAGGACGACGCGTTTGGTGCTGGCCCAACGGTACGCAATCGCCAACCGGCTCAACCGCACGACCGTCGATCCACCCGACGCATGGATGGGCATGGTCGCCACCGGGTACACCTACCACGAGCTGGTCGAAGCCTTCCGTCGACTGGGTCTCCCCACCGCCCGGGACATCGAGGCCGCTGGAATCCGACTGATCCAAATGCACATGCCGTTGTCGATCGACCGAGACAACATCAGGAACTTCGCTCGCGGTCTCGAAGAGATCGTTGTGGTCGAGGAGAAGAACCCGACCCTGGAGTGGTTGGTGAAGGACGCCCTGTACGGCGGCCCCGACCAGCCTCTGGTGGTCGGCAAGAACCATCCGGACGGTCGGGTCTTGATGAAGTCGTTCGGTTTGCTCGACGCCGGCTCAATGATCGAGGGGCTGCGCGAACGCTTGGCACCTCGAATCGGTGATCGGTTGGCCCCGCCGCCAGAGCCCCAACGCCAGCGCACGTTGATCCCGTTGAGCGTCAGCCGAACGCCGTACTTCTGCAGCGGTTGCCCCCACAATCACAGCACCAAAGTGCCAGAGGGTGCTCTCGTGGGTGCCGGCATCGGCTGCCACGGAATGGTCCTGCTCATGGACGAGGAAAAGGTGGGGGAGTCCGGGGGCATCGGCGCGATGGGGGCTGAGGGTGTGCACTGGATCGGCATGGCGCCCTTCGTCGAGCGCGATCACTTCTTTCAGAACCTCGGCGATGGCACGTTTTTCCACAGTGGACAGCTGGCGATTCAGGCATCCATCGCGGCCGGGGTGAACAGCACCTACAAGCTGCTGTACAACGGCACGGTTGCCATGACAGGCGGCCAAGACGCCCAGGGCTCAGTCGGTGTTCCCGAGATCGTTTCGATGCTCACCGCCCATGGCGTGCAGGAGGTGCTGATCACCACCGACGACGTGGAGAAGTACAAGGGAGTCGACCTGACCCCGGGCCCCAACGGCCGGACCAGGGTCTGGGATCGCAGCCGCATCCTGGAGGCACAGGAGCACCTGCAAACGGTTCCAGGCGTCACCGTGCTCATTCACGATCAGGCCTGTGCAGCCCAGGTTCGACGGCTCCGAAAGCGCGGCCTGGCAATCACACCGACCGAGCGGGTGGTGATCAACCATCGGATCTGCGAAGCGTGTGGTGATTGCGGCGAGGTTTCGAACTGCCTCTCGGTCCAACCGATCGACACGCCGCTGGGAGTGAAGACAACGATCGATCAGTCTTCCTGCAACCTCGACTTCAGTTGTCTCGCCGGCGACTGTCCGAGCTTCATGACTGTTGAGGTTGACCCTGACGATGCTGCCTCGCCGGTCGCCCCGGTCGTTCCCCGACTACCGGACCCACCCATCGCAGCAGACATCGACACCTTCGACATGAGAGTCGTGGGGATCGGCGGTACCGGGGTGGTCACCGCCAGCCAGATCGTGGCCACCGCAGCCATGCTCGACGGCTTCGATGTTCGCGGGCTCGACCAGACGGGTCTGAGCCAGAAGGCTGGGCAGGTCTCGGGCGACATCCGCCTGCGCCGAGGTGAGCCGGCCCCATCGAACCTGATCGGCCACGGGGGAGCTGACCTGCTTCTCGGTTTCGATCTGCTGGCCACTGCGACCCAGCGTTCGCTGTCGGTTGCGGACCCCAGCCGCACGGTCGCCGTGGCTTCTTCCACCGAAGTGCCAACGGGTTCCATGGTCGGACGGCCCGAGATCGAGTACCCCAACTTCACCGAGCTGCGGGACCGGGTCGACAGCGTGACCCGCGCCTCGGACAATCTCTACCTGAACGCCGGTGCCATTTGCGATCGGTATTTTGGTGGCACGGCAGCGGCGAACATCTTCCTTCTGGGAGTTGCGGTCCAGTCGGGCGCATTGCCCGTCGGGATCGCGTCGATCCAGGAAGCGATCACGCTCAACGGGGTTGCAGTCGGGGCCAATCTCGCCGCCTTCGCTGCCGGCCGGAACTGGGTGGTCAACCCCGACGCCTACGAGGACCGGCACTCGGCTTCAACCGGTCCTCAGATGAGTGTTCCGCCGCTTCCGAAGAAGCTGTCGACCCGAATCGAGAGGTCCGGCGTCGAGCCGTTCGAGATCATCGCGTTGCTGGCCGCCGACCTGGTGGCCTATCAGAACAGCAAGTACGCCGGCCGGTTCCTCGACCTGGTCGAGAAGGCCGCTGAAGTCGGATCGGTCGAACTGACCCAAGCGGTTGCACGGGGCTTCCACAAACTCATGGCCTACAAGGACGAGTACGAGGTTGCCCGACTTCTCATCGGGCCCGAGGGAGCTGCTGCGGCGGCTTCAGTCGGCGGACCCGACGCTGCCGTCACGTGGAAGCTCCACCCGCCGATGCTCAAGGCCCTCGGTATGGACACCAAGTTCGGGGTGCCGGCCAAGGTCGGCATGCCGGCAATGAAAGCGCTGGCCAAAGGCAAACGAGTCAGAGGCACCAAGCTCGACCCCTTCGGTCGGGCCGAGGTGCGGGTGGTCGAGCGGGCCATGGTCGACGAATTCGAAG
>JBLYYW010000445.1:0-7321 GCA_048550155.1 Acidimicrobiales bacterium
AACCGCCGCACCCACCAGGCTCTTACCCGAACCGGTGGGTGTGTTGAGGATCACGTGATTGCCGCTGTACAACTCGAGGATTGCTTCGAGCTGATGGTCGTAGAGTTCGACGCCTCGATGCGCGGCGAACTCGGTGAACCCGTCGAGAAGCTCACCCTCATCCACAGCGTTATTCGGCTTCGTCGTTCAGTTCGATGTCGACCAGAAGCTTGTCGGCCAGACCTTGAAGTGCCTCGCCCAGGTCGTGCTCGGACAGGTCGAGCGGTGCCTTCAGTATCGCCTTGGCCTCGAACAGAGTTCCACCGGCCATGGGAGCGCTGCGGGTCGAGGTTTCCAACTCTGCGATGCTCACCTGCTTTGCTGCCAGCGCATGGGCGATGTCATGGATGATCCCGGGCCGATCCTGGCCGACCAGGTCCAGCGAGAAGGTATGGGTCGGTTCCGTTGCTGCGGGGGTTGACCTTTCCACGGTGACGCTGAGCAGGCCCGTGGTTTCGAGGTCCTCGAGCGCGTCGCTGAGCGTCTCTGCTGTCGGATCCGCCACGGTCACCAGCACGATCCCGGCGAATTGCCCTGCGAGATGGGACATATGGCTTTCTTCCCAGTTGCCGCCGTGGTGTGCGATCACCCCGGAAACCGAATCAACCAAGCCCGAGCGATCCTTGCCGATGATGGTTACAACGAGCGATGCCATTCTGAACAGGCTAGATCAGGGGGATCGGGGTCGTTCAAAGAAGCGTGAAACTCAAGCCCGCATGTTCGGTGAGTGCGTCGATCAGTGAATCGCCCATCGCAGTCGATGGTGTCCAGAAGCCCCCAGGGGTTACTTTCTGCGGTGTGCGCGCCAAGGTCAGCGCAGACTCCGACAACATCTTGGCGGTCGAGCCGTAGCCCGGGTCGCGGTCCCCGGTCACCTGTACGCGGACCACGTCGCCGTCCAGCGTGGAGCCGCGAAGAATGATCTTGAAGAAGCCGTTTTCCTGTGCTTCAGGGGACGGTCCTTCCCCGGGGGCAGGTAGCACAAATCGATTCAGCACAGATCGGGTAGGACCGATCGAGGCGAGCGCCATGAAGCCGCCCAGGCCGGCGGCGAGAGCTCCGGCCTTGACCGCTCCGAGCGGCCCTTCACCGGTTGCCATTTCTTCGCTGTACTCGAAGTCTCCCCAGGGTGCACCAAGAAGGGCGTGGGATCGGTGGACGATCTTGCTGTTGGTTGCGGCCATCACGAACGGGGCGAGCCAAAGATTCTCCTCGTGGTGCTCCCGCACCCGGTTGGGATTGGGCTGGCGGATGCCGGATCGAGCTCCCTCGGGTGCCAGTGCGTAGGGATTGGTGAGCACCTTACGCAGGGAAGGATCTTCGGACAGCTCCTCCATCATGTTCATCATGCTGGCGATCGTTCCGCCCGATGCTCCACCTTTCATGGCCTTCACGATCAGCTCGACCCGTTGGGCGGGTTGTGAGTACAGATCGGCACAGTGGCGTTGAAGGAACCAGACCCCGAGATCAGAAGGTATGGAATCGAACCCGCAGGCGTGGACGATCCGAGCCCCTGATGCGGACGCCTGCGCCTGGTAGTCGTCGATCATTTGCGCCATCCAGTGCGGCTCGCCGCTGAGATCGCAGTAGTCGGTTCCGGATTCGGCACACGCTGCCACGACCCCGGTCCCGTAGTTCGCGTACGGACCGACAGTCGAAATCACCAGCTTGGTCGACGACACCATTTTGCGCACTGCGGCGTCATCGCCGGCGTCGACAATGAGTTCGGGAACGGTTGCGCCGGTCTCCAACGCGACATCGTGGAGCTTGGTTGGGTTACGGCCAGCGATTGCCCACTTCACGTCTCGGTCGGTGCCGACCCGCTTGGCGAGGTACCCGGCAGTGATCTGCCCAACGAAGCTGGTTGCGCCGAACAGGATCACGTCATAGCTCACCCCTCGAAGCTACCGCCCCGCAGCCTGCTATCGGAAGAGATCCCCGTCGTAGGGGCGGACAACGTCCTCGACAACAGAGCCGGGTCCGAACCAGGCCGGATCGACACCCCGGATGACCGCCACCGCAGTACCGGAGCTCTTGCCGCGCACCAGCTCGGCTGCGCCCGCCAACTCGTCCACGATGCACACTTCGGTGACGGCGAGAGTGCGGCCGGTGGCATCGGGGGTCCCCCGCAAATCCAGAACGGGAAGGATTCCGGCGCACCCGAGCGCAATGTCGGTGACGCCCCGACGCCACGGTCGACCGAAGGTATCGGCAACGATCACTGCGACCTCGGTGCCGAGTCGATGAGTGATGGCGTCTCGGATTCTGCGGGCGGACCGATCGCTGTCTGCGGGTAACAAAGCTGCGATGTCAGGTGCCACGTTGCTCCGGTCGATCCCGGCGTTTGCACACACGTAGCCGTGTGCGGTTTCGGTGATGATCAGATCACCACGACGGCGCAGTACCCGCTTGGCCTCAGCCAGGACCAACGGCTTGTGGCTCAGGGGGTCGTCGGGATCGACCTTGACAAGACGACCCTCGGCTTTGCTGACCACCTTCTGGCTGACGACAAGCACGTCGCCGGGTGCAAGCGGATACTCGGTCTCACAGGCCGCGTAAATCAGCCCGGCGAGATCATCGCCGGGCTGTATCTCGGGTAGTCCGTCGATCGCTACGATCTCCATTCGCTTGGCCATGAAGCGAAGCTACAGGGCGCAGCGACAGACCACTAGGTGAAGATGATCTGTCCGCCGGCCGACATCTCGTAGAACTCGCCGACGGTGATGATCCCTTGGACTTCGTCGATGAGGTCCTCTTCGCCGAATCCGAACAGTTCGGCCGACGCCATACATGCGTAGAGGCCGGCACCGGTGTCGGAAATCATCTCGACGAACTCGGGGATGTCGGGGATATCGAGCGCTTCGATCTTGTTCGACATGAACTTGGTCGCCAATGCCGAAACGCCGGGAAGGCCACCGGCCCACGTGGGAATGTGCATCCCCGGATTGCCGACCGTGGCAACTTTGATGTGTCCCTGGCGCTTCTTGTGAATGGCGTCCATGCCGAAGAAGGTGAAGAACAGGTTCGCATCGATGCCTTCGGCCCGGGCCCCGTTGGCCATGATCAGGCCGGGGTAGATCTCTTCGAGAGATCCTTTCGAGATCACGATGGAGACCTTCGTGATCGGCGCGGCTTCGGTGTCTGTAGAAGTCTGCACAGCAGTGTCAGTCATAGTGTGTTCCTGTCTCGGTGGTGAAGTACGGCCGGCTGCTAGACACAGCCGCGTGGTTTGGGGATTCCCGCACACATAGCGGCGAGCTTGGCAGGACCCTTGGGGAAGAGCTGGTACAGCTCCTTCACCGTTACGCCCGAGGATTTACCCAGCTTGCGTACCGTGGGGCCGGTTCCATTTTCGTAGAACTCTTCCCGCATGTAGCGCAGGACCTGCCAGTGCTTGTCGGTGAGCGGGGTGGGCACGCCGCAGTCGACTGCGAGTTCTGGTGCCATCTCTTCGGTCCAGGAGTCTGGGTCCTCGAAGAATCCCTCCTCGTTCAGCTCGACCGGCACCCCGGCGATGGTCTTGGTTGGCATGTGGTTTCCTTTCCTGCGCGGCGCTCAGCCGGTGAGTACGGAACCGTCGGCCTTTTCGGCGTCAGGTCGGTGTTTGCCCATTTCGGGCATGTCGTGTCCCATTCCCGGGATGTCCCGGCCGGGAAGCAGCGTGTGCCAGTAGAACCACTGAAACATCAGTTTACCCAGATGGTTGAGGCGTGATTCCTTGAGCAGTGGCAGACCGAGGGGGCCCGGGAAGTGACCCTTGAGCGGCTCAGTCTCGTAGTTGAAGTCGATCAGTAGCGCCTTGGAAAATCCGGTCTCGATGAAGCAGTTGGTGTGACCATCGAACTTCTCGGGCAGTGGCTCTCCGTTGAGGAATGCCTTCAAGTTCTCGACGAGCACGTCGCCCTCGAAGTGGGTGACCGAGCCCGCCTTGGACGTGGGGACATCCGCAGCGTCGCCGAGAACAAAGATGTTTGGCTTCACCTGCGACTGGAGCGTCTCGTTGTCGGTGGGGATGAAGCCGAGTTCGTCTCCCAACCCGGGGGATTCGCTCACAAACGACGCGCCTCCGTGGAGCGGAATCACGACCGCGAGATCGAACGGCACTTCGGTTCCGTCGTAGCTGATCAACACCCCGCGTTCGCCGTCGACCTCGCCGGTGTTGAATTCGGTCACCAGTTTGATGTTCTTGGCGGTGAGCAACGAACCGAGGGTTTTGGCAGCAACCGGTTTGGTGAAGGCGCCGTCGAGAGGGGTCACATACGTGATGGTGACGTTGTCCCGCACACCTCGCTCGGTCAGGAACCAGTCGGCGAGGAATGCGAATTCCAATGGCGCCACTGGGCATTTGATAGGCATGTCGACGATGTTGACAACCAGATTCCCTCGATCAAACGAGGCCAGCTTCGAGGCGAGGGCTACCGCTCCTTCCATGTCGTAGAACGAGAAGACGTTCTCGTTCCATCCGGGACCGGTGAGCCCCTCGGTTTCGTCAAGCTCGAGATCGGCCCCTGAGGCGATCAACAGCAAGTCGTAGCTGAGCCGAGTTCCATCGGCGAGAGTCACGAGGTCCTTTTCGATGTCAACCGTTTCCACCGACCCCTGGATGAATCGAATTCCCGAGTGCAGCTGTTTGTCCCGCGGTCGGGTGATCTCGTCGGGTGCGGCCAGGCCGAAGGGTACGAACAACAGTCCCGGCTGGTAGATGTGTTTGTTGTCGCGATCGACCACGACGATGTCGAGCTCTTCGGTTTCGAACTCACGTCGGAGCCGGTTGGCGGCCAGCGTCCCGCCGGTTCCACCACCCAAGATCACCAGACGTTTGGGTGCGATGTCCGAGTCTTCTGCGAGGACCATCAATGACTCTCTTTCGTTTGTTTCACCACTCTCGAACATACGCTTGCTCGTGGTGGTGAGGTAAGGCCTTTAGTCACGATTGTCCGCTCATTCGTACGCGGTTTTCGGTGAGGTGTCCAAGGGCTCGACACAGTGACGTTTGGCCCTGCCAGAGAAGTCGTCATCGACTTGGAATGGGGTCATGAGAAACAGCGCACAACCTCCCAGGATGGTGAAGGATCTGATGACATTCGATGTCCAGACCTTGCTTCCCACCGACACCGTCGACGATGCGCGTGACCGAATGCTCGTCGGAGCGATCAATGCGATCCCCATTGTCGCTGCGGACGGGCAAACGGTCGGAATGGTCACCTCGCACGACTTGGTCGACGAGTGGGAGGCAGACACGCCCCTGTCGGCGTGTATGAGCCTGAGTGTGGTCACCATCGAGTCCACGGCCAGCGTTGTCGAAGCGGCCCAGCTCATGAGAGCTGAACTCATTCACCATTTGGTGGTTACCGACAGCGGTCAGGCGGTCGGTGTGCTGTCCACCTTTGACCTACTGGACGCCCTAACTGAGTGAGGATTTGATCATGGCCACAAAGTTCATTCGACGCAGGGATGAGCTTCTGACCGGGTTCCGGAAGCTCCGTTCGGACATGCCCCAGGTCATGGCCGGGTTCGGCCAGATCCACAAGGCAAGCATGTCTGAGGGGGAGTTGTCGACCAAGACCAAGGAGCTGATCGCGTTGGCGATCGGAGTAACCAGTCGGTGTGAGGGTTGTATCGCGCTGCACACCTACGATGCGCTCAGGGCCGGGGCAACCCAGCAAGAGGTTCGGGAGGCGCTCGGTGTCGCGATCATGATGGGTGGTGGGCCGGCCGCCGTCTATGCCTCAGAGGCACTCGAGGCAGTGGAGCAGTTCCACCTGCACCGGGACGATGACACGACCGGCGGGTAGATGACCGACCAATTCGCCGAGGTTGCCGAAACCCACGTATCGACGGTTTTTTTCGCCGGTGATCGGGCGTACAAACTGCTGAAGCCGGTCAAGACCGGGTTCCTGGACTTCTCCACGTCGGCTTTACGGCTCGAGGCCGCCACGCTCGAGATCGAACTCAACCGCAGGATCGCTCCTGATGTCTATCTTGGCGTCTCCGACGTCGTCGAGGCCGGTTCCGTTGTGGATCGATTCATCGTGATGAAACGGATGCCGGCCGAAAGGCGGCTGTCGGTTCTGCTCAACGATCCGGAATCGGAATCCCACGTGCGACGAGTGGCGCGGTCCATTGCCCAGTTTCATGCCTCATTGGACCCGATCCGAACTCAGCCTTCGCCCGCATCGATAGACGCAGTCAAGAAGAACTGGGATGACAACGTCGAAGCGATGGCCCCTTTCGTAGGAACCGTTCTGGACGCTGAACAGTCCGAGCGGATCGTCTCTCTGTATCGGCGTTTCTTGAAGTCGCGAGACCAGCTTTTCGCACAGCGGATCGATTCGGGATTGGTCCGAGACGGCCACGGCGATCTGACCGCTGAAGACATCTTCTGTTTGGATGACGGTCCTCGGATCCTCGATTGTCTGGCCTTCGACGACTCCTTGCGAATCAGCGACGTGCTCTTGGATGTGGCGTTCCTTGCGATGGACATCGAGAGGATTTCGGGGGCTTCGACGGCAGTGCAGTTCATGGAGAGCTACACGGAGTTCTCAAATGAGCACCACCCGTCGTCATTGCTCCATCACTATGTGGCGTATCGGGCGCACGTACGGGCCAAAGTTGCATGCCTTCGATTCGCCCAAGGTGACCCCGAATCTGCCGAACTGGCCCGCCGATACCTCTCACTTTGTCTGCACCACCTTGAACTGGCCGCGGTGAAGCTGGTCTTGATCGGGGGCGCACCCGGAACCGGAAAGACGACCCTCGCCAATAGCCTCAGCGGCCAACTCAACTGGATCGTGCTGAACTCAGATGAGCTTCGCAAGGACATCGCCGGCAGGGGTCACGAGGATCATGAGGTTGCACCCTTCGGTGAAGGTATCTACTCCGAAGAATTCAATCGCTTGACCTATACGACCATGCTCGACCAAGCCCTCTACCTGTTGCACCAGGGCGAATCGGTGGTGCTCGACGCTTCGTGGCCCAGCGAAGATCTGCGGGCCCTTGCCCGTCGAACCGCCCTCTCCGGGGGAGCTGACCTCAAAGAATTCGAATGCCGGCTCCCGGCCGACCAATGCAAAACCAGAATAAGCAGCCGGCTTCTCGATCCTGGCCGTGTCGACTATTCGGATGCAACGCCCGAGATCGTGGAGAAGGCCATCGCCAGCCGAGAGGAGTGGTCCACGGCGAGAGCGCTCGATGCTTCCTTGGACGTCTCCCAGCTGTTGACTCAGATTCAGGCTGACCTTGATCTCACTGACCTTGATCTCACTGACCTTGATCTCACTGA
>JBLYYW010000446.1:0-6553 GCA_048550155.1 Acidimicrobiales bacterium
GAACTCACCCGAGACGGGGTTCCTTGCGATCACCCCGAACCGAGCCCTCATCCTCAAACAGTACGGGATGGGCGGCATGCAACGCTGGTCAGCCTGATAAGGACGATCGCTAACCGGTGTCGGAAGCCGGTTACCGTTGGAGGCTGTCGAGCACACTGTTTATCAGCGGGGCGAAGTGGGGGTCGAAGGGTTGGTCGGTCCAGGCGATGACGACGACACTGCCCCGGTCGCCCGGCTCCACGGCCAACACCGTGTGGTGGTATCCGGCCCGTAGCCACGCCGCGCCGTCTGAGCTTCCGACGAGCGGAATGCACGGCTGGGCAACCGCGCATTCCTGGGCGGCCGAAGCCGTGCTCGTGACAAAGACCTCGAAGCTTTCGACGAACGTTCCGTCCACCGACGTCGCTCGTCGCGTTGAGCTGGCGGTCCCCGCCGACACCAGCTCGTTCAGTCGTTCCTCCAGGTTCCAGTCGTCTGCGGCCGACAGAATCACGAAGCCGGTGTTGTGGTCGGCGGAGCTGAGAAGCAGAGCGTCGTCGGAGGTTTCATCGATCTTCAGGCCTGCAGGGGCTGTCCAATCCGAATCCACCGGTTGCTGCCGGTCAGGAGCGGGTTGGGCGGTGGGCGGTGTTGGGCTGTTGTCGGAGTCGGTGGCATCGATCGACGATGACGCTCCGCCCCGCACGAGCGACGCCAGCCCCACGGCTGCGATCAGGGCCACCGCAGCTGCGACTGCCAACCTACGCGCCGGCCGGGCATCCGAATTCAGCGGTTCAACAGCAAGCAGCTCGACCGATTCGCTAGTGGCCCGGTCCGAGCCCGGTCCGACGGACTTCTCAAGTTCGTCGAAGTGGGCGAGAACCCGCTGCTTCGCCGCTGCCTGCCGCGAATCGGATGACAAGCTTGACTCGAGGTCGGCGAGTGAACGCGAAATCAGTCGGTCGATGTGGTCAGTCACCGTTGGCCTCCCATGCGGCGAGGAACCCTCGGCGGCCCCTGCTCAGCAGCGACTCGGCCGTGCGATACGAGACCTCCATCGTCTCGGCCACCTCAGCCACCGAACGTTCCTCGAGATAGCGAAGCGCAAGCGCGGCACACTGGCGTTCGGGAAGCGACGCCAGAACGCTCAGGACGTTCTCCCGAATGTCGTGGTCGCTGCCGCCGGAATCGTCGATGGCCACATGCGAGCCCGCCGACACGAGCTGCTGAAACCGGGTCCGCTCTCGACCGAACCGCCGCCAACGGTCGGTCAACCTCGATCGTGCGGTGACGAACAGCCACCGGCGATCGACCCTCTGTCCCCGCCCATCGGCAAACCAACGGGCGGCCTGCATGAACGTCTCAGACGCGATGTCGTCTGCGGCCGCCTCGTTTCCGGTCCGGGCGAGGCAGAAACCGAAGACGGCGGCGTAGTGCTGGTCGAAGAGGTTGGAGAGCGCGGTTCGGGCGTCGACTGTCGCTGACGGGGGGTTCCCGCCCAGCTGCGTGACCGAAGAGCTCATGTTCCTTCAACGATTGTGGCGGCCCGAATCCGTCGCGTGCCACCGTCGCGACGGATTCTTTGATCCACGCTCGTTGTGTAGTCATGGAACGCCAGCCGAGCCCCAGAACCCACCGGCCAGTGACGGTCACGCTCTCCATCGTGGTGTTACTGGTCATCGTCGCCGCCGCCTGCGGCTCGTCCGACAGTGCGGCAGAGTCATCCGATGACGCTGCTGTGTCGTCCGACAACACCGAGTCGTCCGCGCCCGGCGATGTGCTCGGTTCGTTCCGGATGGACACAATCAGTGGCCCCGACCCTGCTACATCGAGCTTCACCACTGCAGCCATGGGTGGCGTTCGGCTCGACTATCCCGACGGATGGGTGCCGGCGTCACAGGGGGAGCGGGTCTCGGTCCGAATGGTGAGCGGCGGATCAACCGTCGCCGTGGCCGAGATCATGCTCGTGAGCCAGACAACCGGGGGTCAACAGATTGCCACCTCGGAGAAGTTCCTCTCTGCGCTTTCACTAGGGGGCGTGAGACATGAACCCATCGAGGAGGAACTGTCGTTACTGGGGTTCACGCTCTCCGGCCACAACATCAGGGCGCTGGATCTCTACAAGCCGTTCTGGTTGAACAGGCACCCTGCACCGGCCAATGGTGGCCATGGGGTGGGCGAGGGAACCTTCAACCGCTCCTTCCTTGCCGAGACACCGAGCGGGGTGCTCTGGGCCAACGCATGGGGAAATGATGCCGCCACTCTGACAGCGGCGGGAAAGACACTGCAGCTGATCGCCCAGTCGGCTGAGTTCACCGGACCGGGCCTCGACCCGGCACTGCCCCCGGGCCGGTCGATCCAAGCGTCGATAGAGAACCCGCCGCCAGAGCCTGATACGTCCGAAGTTGCCGATGCCAGCCTTCTGATCGACCCCTTCTGGGATCCGCCAGCGGGTTCCTACGCTCTATCGAACACCGGCCGAAACGGCATTGTGGACATCGACGAGGAGACGATCGTTCAGCCAAACTTCCCAGGGATCGTGGTGCTCGCAGACGACGACAACTTTGCCCCGGGGTTCGACGTCCTCCTCTTCTACACCGGCGTCATTGAGGTCATCCCCTTCACCGGTGGCCCCGTCTACAACGAGGCCGACGCGATCGGCGTTTCGGGCTTCGACGACTTCCTCGACAACGTTCCCAGTGGAGTGAAGGTGACCAACGTCGATCGAGACCTGACCATTGCCGGACTGAGAGCGGCCAGCTTCGAGGTCAGCCCAAGTCCCGATTCGGACTGTTCGCTGGAAGACCCGTGTGTTCTCAGCTTCGCAACGCCGTACTCGGCGCTCGAGATATTCGAGGGAATGCGCAACAAACTCTGGTGGGTCGAGGACTACCTGGGCGATCAAGACCTGCTGGTGCGGGCCGCGTCGCCCCACCCCGACACCGACTGGTTCGACCGCTCCGACGCGATCATGGCATCCATGCGCTTCGACAACTGACGGTCGATTCGGCCGGGCGGGAGTCCACGCAACGCGGAAACGGTTGGTGCGCAACGGCTGCCGGTCGTTCGCAGGGTGGTCGGCTTCGCGTCGGAGTTCTGTCCGGCAGCCTTTGTCGCCACCAGCTGAAATCTCGGCGGAATCGATTTCTTGGCGGAGAGAGGGGGATTCGAACCCCCGGTGACCGTGAGGCCACAACGGTTTTCAAGACCGACGCAATAGTCCACTCTGCCATCTCTCCGCCGACCAAGGTAGCAACGTCGGCTCTACCTCGACACCGGGTTTGGAACACACCTGTGTGGCTGGCACGATCATGCGGTGCCGGCAACGCCTACCACCGTCAACTTCATCAGCTCCAGGCCCGGTCTGACACTGGTCGCCGACCACTGGCCCGGTCAGCTGGCCCCGGTGGTGCTTGCCCATGGCGGCGGTCAGACCCGCCATTCATGGGGGCAAACAGCCGCTGCGATCGCAACGACCGGCCACGCCGTCTACTCCATCGACCAGCGAGGTCATGGTGACAGCGACTGGGACCCGGACGGCAACTACCGCTTCACCAACTACGGGGCCGACGCTGTTGCCGTGATCGACCAGCTGGGTGAACCCGTCATCTGGATCGGTGCCTCGCTGGGAGGAATGGCCGGCATGTTGGCCGCCGACGACCGGGCCGAATCGATGCGAGCCCTGATCCTGGTTGACATCACAGCCCAGCCAGCACTTCAGGGTGTTGATCGGATTCTCACCTTCATGGCCACGACCAGCGAAACCGGCTTCGGGTCCTTGGAGGAGGCAGCTGATGTTGTTGCGGCATATCAGCCCGGTCGGGTGAGGACCAAGAACCTCGAGGGCCTGAAGAAGAACCTGCGGCTTGGCGACGACGGCCGCTGGCGCTGGCACTGGGACCCCGCCTTCATGGACGTTCGAGGTGACGACGATCAAGACCACGACACCCGGCACGAAAAACTGGTGCACGCTGCCAAGGGCCTCGAATGCCCGGTGCTGCTGATCAGGGGGCGCAAGAGCGATCTGGTCACCGACGCGGAAGTGGAGGAGTTCATGGCCACCGTGCCCCACGCCAACTATGTCGATGTGGCCGACGCCGCCCATATGGTGGCTGGCGATGTGAACGATGTCTTCACCGCTGCGGTGCTGGAATTCCTCGCGACCGTGGCCTGACCACGCCACACTGGGACCATGTCTTCCAGCGACACCGCCGCAGATTCCGATCTCAAAGCCCAACTCCGTTCCGATATGACCGCGTCGATGAAGGCCGGTAACAAGGAGCGCACCGGCACCCTTCGCCTGCTGATGGCGGCGGTGATGGCAGAAGAAAAGGCGGGCGATACCGCGATCGAACTCGACGACGCTGGTGTGCAAGCAGTGCTGAAACGCCAGCTCAAACAGCGAACCGAGAGTATCGAGGCTTTCAAGGCTGGCGGTCGAGAGGAACAAGCGGCTGCTGAAGAGGCCGAGGCAGCCATCATCGCCGAGTACCTCCCGGCGGCAATGAGCGAAGAAGAGCTTCAGAACAAGGTGTCCGAGGCTCTCGACGCCGGTGGTTTCACCGAGATGTCGCAGATGGGCGCTGCCATGAAAGCTGTCATGGCAGCGGTCGGGGGAGATGCCGACGGCAAAAGGGTGTCGGCCCTTGTCCGCTCAGCCCTCAGCGGTTAGACCGCCGCGGTTCACCTCGTAGGCTGATCCGGTGACTATCGCATACCTCGGTCCTCCGGGAACCTTCACCGAACAGGCGCTTCGCAGCGAGCCCGACCTCGACGCCATGGACCTGTTTCCAATGCGAACCTTCGTCGATGTGCTCTACGCATGCCGAGACGAGGAAGTGGAACTCGGGTTCGTGGCGATCGAGAACGCCATTGAGGGCATGGTCAACGTCACCATGGACACCCTGGCCTTTGATACCGACCTGCTGATTCAGCGAGAGGTGGTGCTCGACATCACGATGCAGCTGATGGCCCAGCCAGGCACAACGCTCGATGACATCAAAGCTGTGGCATCACACCCGGTGGCCAATGCGCAATGCCGTACCTTTCTCAGGGCCAATCTGCCCGATGCCACCGTTCAGCCGGCGAACTCCACCGCTGATGGCGCCCGCATTGCTGCTGAAACCAAAGGGGTTGCCGCGCTCGGCCCCAGCATCGCAGGAGCGCAGTACGGGCTGGACACGATTGCGTCCGACATCGCCGATCATCCCGAGAACAGGACCCGGTTCCTGGTGGTTGCCCGGCGCGGTGTGCCGGCCCCCAGCGGCCACGACAAAACCACCGTGGTGTTGCGCCAGAAGCACGACCATCCCGGCTCACTGGTTGCGATCCTCCAAGAGTTCGCAGCACGCAACATAAACCTCTCTCGGCTCAGCTCCCGGCCCGACATGCAGACGCTCGGCGACTACGCGTTCATTGTCGATCTCGAGGGCCACATCGCCGATGACGTCGTGGCCGATTGTCTGAAGAACATTCATGCCAAACACGCCGACGTGAAGTTTCTCGGAAGTTACCCGACAGCCGGCGACGGACACGAGGAGACTCGTTTCCGCAACACCGAGGCCTGGAACCAAGCCACCGAATGGATGGACGACCTCCGCGCCCACATGGACTAGCGCTGTCGCAACGTTGGGGTCAGGCTCTGAACATCCTGAGCCACTGTTCGGCGGTTTGGGGCCGGTAGACGATGTTGTTGGCCCGGGTTTCCCGCATCGTCTGAGTTGGTTCGGGGGAGTACTGGTGGCCGGGGCACAGGATCACGTCGTCGCCGATGTCGGCCAGGCCGGTGGTGATGCTGTGGTACAGCGTCTCGGCGTCGCCGCCGGGCAGGTCGGTTCGTCCGCATCCGTCGAGGAACAGCGTGTCGCCTGAGACCAGACGATCCTCGACCAGGATGCACTGAGAGCCCGGCGTGTGGCCCGGGGTGTGCAGCAGGTTGAGGGCGATGTCGCCAACGTGGATCTTGTCGCCTGGGTCATGGCCAACCAGCTGATCGGCGCCGACTCCGGTGACTTTGGTGACGAACTCGGTCTCGGGTTTCTGAAGATGGATCGGTACGTCCCGGCGGGCCAACAGATCGGAGACTCCGATGACGTCGAATCCCATCATCTTCCCGCCCACGTGGTCTGCGTGATAGTGGGTACCGATCACCCCGGTCAGCTTCAGCCCTTCCTCGTCGACGAGGTCGAGCAGTCCGTCGACGTCGTAGGCGGGATCCACCAGCATCGCCTCTCCGCTCACCCGATCACCGATGAGATAGGCAAAGTTGACCATCTGGCCGGCCATCGGGTCGTTCTTGGCGAAGTCACGCCCGGAAAGAAGCTGTCGAAATACCAGCGAAGACATACCTTCAGGATACGGGGTGCACACCAATCGTCGGCCCGCCCAGGGTCAACCTTGGCGCACTTCGGCCGATGGAACACCAGAGCAGACCGAAGGCGGACTGCTGCGAAGTGCTCTTATTGCGAGGAAGCATGTTGATTACCAAGGAATCGTCGACCCGGCTGGCAGTCGAACGAAAACGTGCGACCGACGATCTCGCCGACCACGTCGGATCGGTTCTGCGCGAGCTGAA
>JBLYYW010000447.1:0-5377 GCA_048550155.1 Acidimicrobiales bacterium
GGTATTCCCCGACGTCGCCCCCTTGTGCCAGAGTTCGGCCCGTGATCGACTCCAGAAGACGGTCTCGCCGCAGTTGATGGACTGCGCCAACGACTCACGGTTCATCCACGCCATCATGAGGACCTGCCCTGACCGGGCGTCCTGGACGACTGCAGGAACAAGCCCATCGTCGTTGAATGCAATCTTCAAACCGGCGGTCATGAGCGATACGCCTTTACAGGTAGAGCCCGGTAGGCGAATCATCGAGGCGCTCGGCGGCCACCGCGTGTATGTCTCGCTCTCGCAGCATGATGTAGTCGGCTCCGCCAACCTCGACCTCATAACGATCCTCGGGATTGAACAGCACTCGATCCTGGAGTTGCATCGACCGGACATGTGGCCCGAGGGCGACCACCTCCGCCCACGTCAGCCGTTTGCCGACCTGAGCGGTCGCCGGGATCAGGATGCCACCGGTGCTTTTGCGTTCACCGTCGGGACCCTCGATCCTCACCAGCACCCGATCATTCAACATCTTGATCGGCAGGCGTCCGTTCTCCATCGAACCAGAATACCGGCGTGCGAGGCCACCACTGTCGGTGCGCGAGCCCGTACCCGGCATCCACGCCTTCCGGCCTACATTGAGGTGGTGGCACAGACTGCGTCGGACCGCCGCTCGGTCAACTCGATCTCGTTCTTCGACCGTTGGTCAGCAAGCTATGACAGCGGCATCCTCCAACGATTCACCTATCGCCCCCTCCACGATGCCGTGTTGGGGCACCTCGGGCCCATCTCGCCGCGGCGTGTGCTCGACATGGGGTGTGGCACCGGCCAGCTGACCCGACGGCTGGCCACTCACTTCGACCACGCACAGGTGACCGGTTTCGACTATTCCGCAGGAATGCTCAACCAGGCCCAGGATCGGCTGATACCGCTGGAGAATGCGGCACTCGGTCGGGCTGATGCGACCAATCTGCCTGTCGCACCGGGGTCCCTCGACTTGATCGTGTGCACCGAATCGTTCCACTGGTACCCAGACCAAGAGAAGGCCCTGCGCGATATGTGCGCAGCGCTGTCGCGAGGCGGTCGTGTCGCAATCGGTTCGGTTGCTGCGTTCAACGGTGTGGATCAGCGAGCAGTCGAGCTCATGAGTACGAGAATCGATCGGCCCGTGCGGGCACTGACCCCATCGGCGATGGCCGACATGATGGACGCCGTCGGGATCAGAGTGATCTTCCAGCGACGGATTCCCCGTCCCTCTGTGCTGCTCCCACTACCCCTGTTGACGATCGGGCACAAACCCTAGGGGGCCGGACGCACCGTGATCCCTGCCGCCGAAAGTTCCCGCTTCGCCTCCGCGATCGTGTGCTCGCCGAAATGGAAGATACTGGCGGCGAGAACGGCATCGGCCCCGCCCGCACCCGCACCTTCCACAAGGTGTTGAAGAGTCCCTACCCCGCCCGACGCCACAACCGGAATGTTCACTGATTCTACGACCAGGCGTGTGAGGTTGAGTTCAAAGCCTTCCTTGGTTCCGTCCCGATCCATCGAAGTGAGCAAGATCTCGCCCGCGCCGCGAGCTTCGGCTTCGATCGCCCACTCGACAGCGTCAACCCCGGTCTCCCGTCGGCCGCCATGTGTGAACACCTCGTACCCGCTCGGTGTGTGCTCTGAGCTGCGGGCATCAATGGCAACCACACAACACTGCGAGCCAAAGACATCGGCGATCTCAGAGATCAACGCCGGACGAGCCAACGCTGCGGACATGACCGACACCTTGTCGGCTCCGGCCCGGAGCAAACTTCGAGCGTCGTCCACCGACCGAACGCCACCACCGATCGTGAACGGTATGAAGACGGTCTCGGCCACCGCTGCGGCCATGGCGACGGTCGTATCTCGATTCTCATGAGACGCCGTGATATCGAGGAACACCAACTCATCGGCGCCCTGAGCGTCATAGGCGGCGGCCAGCTCGACGGGGTCGCCCGCATCTCGAATATCAACAAAATTCACACCCTTGACAACGCGGCCCTTGTCCACATCAAGGCACGGGATGACTCGGACGACCCTCACGGACGCAAGCCTCTGCGTCGTTCCAGCAGTGCGACTGCCTCAGCGACACTGAAGGCTCCCTCGTAGATGGCACGTCCGGCGATCACACCTTCCAGGCGACGTTCACCCTCTTCTCCCCGAACAACCATGTCGTCGAGCTGCACGAGGTCATCGACGCTCCCGACACCGCCCGAAGCAATGACAGGGACCGACGTCTCGCGTAGAAGGTCCAGAAGCCCGTTGGCGTCGGGGCCCTCCATCGTCCCGTCTCGTGCGATGTCGGTGGCGACAATGGCCCCAACACCCACCTCGACGAATCGGGCGGCAGCTTCGGACACTGAGATATCGGACGTCTCGGTCCACCCGTGCGTGGCGATGAGCCCGTTGCGCGCATCGAGGCCGACCGCAACCGGCTGGAGCTCACAGACGCGAGCCACCAGATCAGGGTTCTCCACCGCGGCGGTTCCGATGACGACTCGGGCAACCCCGAGAGCATGGAGGTCCTGAGCCGCTTCGACCGTCCGAACTCCCCCACCGACCTGGACCGGCACGTCCACTGCAGCACATACGGCTGCGATCGATTCGTGATTGGCCGCGGCCCCCGACCTTGCGGCGTCGAGATCCACCATATGGATCCAGCTCGCTCCCTGAGATACGAACTCCAATGCCTGAGCCACCGGGTCAGTGCCATAGGTGGTGGCCTTGTCATAGTCGCCTTTGAGAAGCCGCACGCACGAACCGCCCAGCAGATCAATGGCCGGGTACAGGATCACTTCGACTCCTCCGCGCAGCAGCGAACCCAGTTGTTGAGCAGCGCGAGGCCGGCCGACGATGACTTCTCAGGGTGGCACTGGGTGGCCCACACGTTCCGATCACCCACGACCGCTGTCACCGGCCCGCCGTAGTCGACGGTGGCCACCGTATGGGCATCGGCGGGTGCTGCATAGCTGTGAACGAAGTACAGCCACGGATCCCCGAGCCTCGCAACCGAAGGGTGGTCGGGCTGGACGAAATTGAGCCGATTCCACTGCATCTGAGGCCGCTTCACGCTTGACGGCAACAGTTCAACTTCTCCCTTGAGAACGCCGAGGCCATCGACCCCAGGGGACTCCGCACTGCCCTCGTAGAGCAACTGCATACCGACACAGATACCGATGAATGGGCGACCACTGGCGGCCGCCTCGCACGCAGGATCGGCCAGGCCCGTCCGGTGGAGCGCTTGCATACATGCGCCAAACGCACCGACCCCCGGCAACACGACTCCGGCGGCATCTCGGATGAGGCCCGGGTCAGACGTGAGATGTGCATCCGCCCCGACCTTGACCAATGCTTTTTGGGCCGAGCGGAGATTGCCGATTCCGTAGTCGAGTACCGCGACAACCGGCCCACTCACAGGACACCCTTGGTCGATGGGATCCCACCCTCGTCCATGACCCGAACCGCGTCACGAAGGCAGCGAGCCAGGCCCTTGAAACTCGCCTCGATGATGTGATGAACGTTCGAGCCGTACTGGAGTTCAACGTGCAGCGTGATCCCCGCAGCTGTGGCAAAGCTCTGCATCACATGCTCGGCCAGCGAAGGATCGAACGGCGGAGTCCCGAGCGGAATGGCCTCGGGCATCTGCACCCGCCAGACAAAATACGGCCGGCCCGACAAATCGAGAGCAACCCGAACCAACGCCTCATCCAGTGGGTAGTAGCCGCTGGCAAAACGTCGAACCCCGGCCTTGTCCCCCAGCGCATCGGCGAAACACTCGCCGAGCACGATTGCAGTGTCTTCGACGGTGTGGTGGGCGTCGATGTGTAGGTCGCCTTCGGCCTGCACGGTCAGATCAAAACCTCCGTGTCGACCCAGCTGATCGAGCATGTGGTCAAAGAACGGAAGTCCAGTGGAGACGTTGGTGTGGCCACTGCCGTCAAGGTCAAGAGAGACCTCTATCGAGGTCTCCTTGGTAGATCGAGAACGAGAAGCGGAACGCACAACTACAGTATTCCGCTCGCCTCCCCCCGTTCCTCCCGCACCACGCCGCCGCCTCGGTTCCTCGGAGCGCTGTCCGGCCACCCAGAGGTACCCTTCATCCGGTGAGCTTGGATCGGGTTGCGCTGGGGACCATTGCGATGAGCCTGGACGAATTGATCGACCGGCTCGGGGCCGAAACGGTCAAGGCGAGCGAAAACGACGACATTGCGATTGCACTCCTCGACATCGAACGGCAGCTGCAATCTTGCGCTCGGCGGTTCAACTCCACGCTCCGTAAGCGATGACAAAACACCCTTAGACAATGCGGTGACTATCCACCGCACCCCAAAGCTACTTGAGTTATGTTACCCATACCAGGTTCCCGCCACCTGGTAGCAGCGATTTGGGGATCCGCCGCCCCGGATTGCGCCGCTGGCGCCCCTTCGGGGGCGCCAGTGATCTTTTTCGGGCGATTCGAGCCGACCCGGATCCCCTGCGCCCAGTTGAGGTTGTTACCGTTGGCCCGGTGTTGAAACGACTGGACCTGAGGGGTCATGGGACCGACGTCAGCGGCAGGCTCCCCCGCCCCAATATCTCCGGCGAGGAACCCAACGCGGTGGTGGCAGACATCATCGAGTCCGTTCGCCGCGACGGCGACCGGGCGGTGGTGGGTTACACCACAACCTTCGACGGGGTCGACAACCCGAACTATCGGGTGGATGCAGACGAGATCGACGACGCACTGAACAGAACCCCCGATGCGCTGAGAGCCGCACTCGAAGTAGCGGTCGAGAACGTCAGCGTGTTTCACCGGCATCAACTCCACGATGAGGCAATCGTCGAGCGCAACGGGCTGGAGATCCGAGCATTCCAGAAACCGGTACGAAGAGCAGGTTTGTACGTTCCAGGGGGTCGGGCCGTCTATCCGAGCACCGTCGTTATGACCGCAGTGCCCGCCCGGGTTGCGGGAGTCGATGAGACCGCTCTCTGTGTGCCTCCGGATCGAACCACCGGGCGGGTCGCTCCGGCCGTGCTGGCAGCAGCAGCTCTCTCCGGAGTCGATGAGGTCTACGCGGTCGGTGGAGCGCACGCAATAGCTGCCATGGCCTATGGCACCGAAACGATCAGGCCGGTGGACGTCATTGCCGGTCCCGGCAATATCTATGTCGCCATCGCCAAACAGCAGGTCGCCGGACACGTCGGGATCGCTGCCGCTTTTGCCGGCCCATCCGAGGTGGTTGTGGTCGCAGACAAGACCGCCAATCCACTCTTTGCTGCCCTCGACGTCATCGTGCAAGCTGAGCACGGACCAGACGGACTCGCCTGGTTGGTTGCCTGGGACGAAGGCGTTGCCGATGCGGTGTGCGCGGCCGGCGAACAGTACCTGAAA
>JBLYYW010000448.1:0-3892 GCA_048550155.1 Acidimicrobiales bacterium
ACACAGACCCAAACTATCGAGTGGTCCGCGACCCTGCCGTTGTTCTCGTGGACGTGCGCATACCGCAGAACTAGCGTCGGGGCATGGCCTCTATCGACACGCACAAGACCCACAGCATCAGCTGGGTGGACCTCGCCGCCACCGACCTCGACGCCGCCTGCCAGTGGTACGGCGGCCTGTTCGGCTGGACCACCTTCAACGACGGTGAGACCCCCTACTCGATATTCATGATGAACGGATCTCCGGTTGCCGGCGTGATGCAAATGCGGCCCGAGATGGAGGGCATGCCACAGGTTTGGTCCACCTATGTGACCGTCGACGATGCCGACGCAACGATCGCCAAGGCAACCGAAGCCGGAGGAAGTGTCGTCCAACAACCGTTCGAGGTCCCGGGCGGCGGTCGAATCGCTATGATCGCCGACCCATCCGGAGCGGTGATCTGCCTTTACGAGGGAATGGCAGACAACGGCATGAAACTCATGGACGAGAACGGAGCCCCGTGCTGGTTCGACTGTGTAACCCGCGACACCGAGGCGACCGGTGCCTTCTACGGCAAGGTGTTCGGCTGGACCAGCGAGTACATGGAAGAAATGGAATACACGGTGTTCTCGAACGAGGGTGAATGGACCTGCGGGATGATGGACATGCCGCCCGGGGTTCCTGACCAAGTGCCATCTCACTGGGTGGTCGACTTCGTGGTACCCGACGCCGACGCCGCAGGCGAGTACGCCACATCCAATGGCGGCACCATCACCATGCCGCCGATGGACACACCCTTCGGCCGGATGTGCGGGCTGATGGACCCGTGGGGAGCAGTCCTCACGGTGATCGACCGCAGCACCGCCACCCAGTAGCCGGGTCGGTTCGCACATCGCGTGCCTGACTGGAACACTCGGAGTGATGAGGGGCGGCCAGGAACCGGTGATCATCTCCGGGGGAGGGATCGGCGGCCTCGCTCTCGCTCTCACCCTTCATCAGATCGGAATCCCGTCGCTGGTGTACGAATCGGTCCGCGAACTCAAACCGCTCGGAGTTGGCATCAATCTCCAACCCAATGCGGTGCGTGAGTTGCAGGCCCTCGGGCTGGGTGAGGAGCTGAACAGGATCGGCGTGGCGACCAAGGGATACAACATGTACTCCAAACACGGTGGCCTGATCTGGGGTGAACCTCGGGGGATCGCCGCCGGCTACAACTGGCCCCAGTATTCGGTCCACCGAGGCGAGCTTCAGATGATGCTGTTCCGGGCGGTTGTCGAACGGCTCGGCCCAGCTGCGATCCAAACCTCGTCGAGAGTGGCAGGGTTCGACAACGATGCCACGGGAGTGACCGTCACCATCGAGCACCGGTCGGGCGGCGCCGCGTCGATACATGGTCGAATGTTGATAGGAGCCGACGGCATCCACTCCGCGGTTCGCGCCCAGATGTACCCCGACGAAGGCGAACCGCTGTGGGCCGGCAAGATCCTGTGGCGAGCCACAACTCGAGCCACGCCCTATCTCGACGGCGCCACCATGGTGCTCAGCGGCAATGAATCGGTGAAGCTGGTCTCCTACCCGATCAGCCCCGCTGACTCCGGCACCGGCGAAGCGCTACTCAACTGGATCGCGATGTTGTCGGTCGATGAAACGAAGGGATTCCAGAAAGAGGACTACACCCGGCAGGCCAATGTGGAGGACTTCCTGGATTCCTATGAGGGCTGGACCTTCACCTGGCTCGACAACGGGATGACACTCGAGCAACTGGTACGCGGTGCCGAGCACATCTATGAATACCCTCTGGTCGACCGAGACCCCATTCCGAGCTGGACCCACGGCAACACAACCCTGCTCGGAGACGCAGCCCACGTGATGTATCCGGTGGGTTCCAACGGCGCAAGCCAGGCCATCGTCGACGCCCGAAAACTGGGTCGAGCGTTCCTCGACCATGGCGTCACCAAGGATGCGCTCGATGCATACGAAAGCGAGTTGCGGCCGGCCACCGAGAAAATGATCCTGCGGAACCGAACCGCGGGACCCGACCACATCATGCAGATCGTCGAGGAGAAGTGCGATGGCGTCTTTGACGACATCCACGCCGTCATGACTCACGAGGAACTGGAGCACTTCGCCGCCGGCTACAAGAAGGTTGCAGGGTTCGCTATCGAGGAGCTCAATTCCAGTCCGCCCATCATCCCCGACGGCACCACGATCACCTAGCCATCGTTCGTCCTGGTGAGATGACAGTCTCTGGATCTGACCGATCTGATGGCCGGTTCTATGGTGAGCATGATGACGGTGCGGTCTGAGTTCCCGTTCGGCGTGAAGTCCGAAACGGAGTGGATTGACATGTCCGACGGCACCCGGCTGCACGCCCGGATTCGCCTGCCAGTGACGAACTGCCCAGCGCCCGCAATCCTCGAGTACCTGCCGTACCGCAAGGACGACGGGACTCTCGTACGCGACAGCCTCCAGCACGACTATCTCGCCGGATTTGGATTCGCCTGCGTTCGAGTTGACATCCGAGGCTCGGGCAACAGTGAGGGAATCCTCGAAGGGGAGTACCTCGATCTCGAACTCTCAGACGCCGTCGAAGTGATCGACTGGATCTCACAGCAGACCTGGTGCAACGGTCGCGTCGGCATGATGGGGATCTCGTGGGGTGGCTTCAACAGTCTCCAGGTTGCGGCGCTCCGTCCCAGCGCTCTCGGGGCAGTAGTGAGCGTGGCCTCCACCGCCGACCGGTACGCCACCGACGTGCACTACAAGGGTGGCTGTGTGCTGGCCACAGACATGCTGTCGTGGTCAGCGACGATGCTTTGTTTCAACGCCAGGCCACCAACGCCCTCTGTTGTCGGGCACGGCTGGCGTCGGCAGTGGTTCGACCGGATGGAACGCACACCGGTTTTCTTACACGACTGGCTCGAACACCAACACCGGGACCACTTCTGGAAGCACGGCTCGGTGTGCGAGGACTACTCGAGGATCACATGTCCGGTGCTGTCGGTCGGCGGTTTCGCCGATGGCTATACCGACACCGTCTTCCACCTGGCCGAGAGCGTCGCGGTCCCGTTCCGAGGAATCGTTGGGCCGTGGTCACACAACTATCCGGCTGTCGGTGTGCCCGGGCCGAACATCAACTTTCTGCAGGAGGTCGTCGGTTTCTTCGGCGAACACCTCGGAACTGCCTCACCTGTCGAGCTGGACCGCCGCGATTGGGACGACCCACTTCGGGTTTGGGTGCAGGACTGGGTCCCACCAGCCCCTTACTACGCCGAGCGCGCCGGGCGATGGGTGGCTGAACAGCAGTGGCCCTCGCCCAACGTGAGCACTCGACGCCGGTACCTGTGCCGAGGACAACTGATTCATGAGCCCCCACGCCAGCGCTCCTCGACCGCATCGAACGATCTCACCGTGGGGCTGCGGCAGGGAAACTGGTGGGGCTACGCGTCGGCCGGACAATTGCCGGCTGACCAGCGGCAGGAGGAGGATCCAGCGTTCCGATTGATCAGCGAACCCATCGACTCAGACACCACACTCCTGGGCATCCCGGCGGTCGGTCTACGCCTCAGCGTCGATCGCTCGGCAGCGATGGTGGCCGTGCGGCTCTGCGACGTGGCGCCGGATGGATCGTCGTTGCAGCTCTCGAGAGGGGTGCTCAACCTGACACATCGCGACAGTCACGAGTCGCCAAGCCCGATGGTTCCCGGTGAGGTCTACGACATTGTGATCGAGCTGGACTCGGTAGCCCATCAGCTACAGCCCGGCCATCGCCTCGAACTGCTCGTGTCGACCAGCCTGTGGCCGCTGGTGTGGCCATCACCAGACCTCGTTGCGCTCACGATCCACGAGGGAGAGGCAACCTGGCTCGACGTGCCGACCCGACCTCCTGTCGGCGACACGACAACAACTCCGT
>JBLYYW010000449.1:0-6362 GCA_048550155.1 Acidimicrobiales bacterium
CAACCCGACTGATAACTCCATCCACGTCGACCCGACCGACCACTTCGTCCACATCAACTCGATCGATGACCCGAGCCACGTCAACCCGACCGATCATCTCGTCCACATCAACCCGACCGATGACTCCATCCACGTCGACCCGACCCACCATGGCGTCAATATCGACCCGTCCCAGTATCCGATCGATGTCGATCCGATCGAGTACCGCATCCGGTTCGATCCGATCAAGAATCTGATTGACGTTGACACGGGCCAGCAGCGCGTCGATGTCGACCTTCTGCATCACCTCATCGACATCGATCCTTGCGACGAGTTCATTCACGTCAACCCGCGCCAGCAACGCATTGATGTCGACCCTCTGCATCACCTCATCGATGTCGATTCGCCCGATGAGCTCGTCCAGATCGATCCGCGAGACGAGGTGATTGACATCGATTCGTTCAACCACCTCGTCAACGTCAACGTTGTCGACCACCGGTGACACAACTGAGCCCACCATCCGCCCCAGGACCCGCTCCCCCAAGCCGCGACTGTGCTCGTTGTCCGCCTCGTCGCTGTGCTCGGTCACCGAATCATGATGTCACGTCGGTCGAGCCGCCGTGAACCAGGTCCGAAACCGGGCGGAGCCGATCATCTGACCTCGGCATCGGCTGCGACTCGAAACCCGAGGTTCCCACCCGATGAATCGGGCGTGTTCGAACTTCGGGCCGAGACCCGATAGCGGTGACAATAGGAGTCGTGACACAGGTATGAACCACCACGCATCACCTTGGCTTCACCAGACGTCGGACCTTGCGGATCGGTTCGCGGCCCGCTGGCGTGAAAACCGGTGTGGAACCAGTCGCTGCACCACTCCCACACGTTGCCAGCCACGTTGTGAAGGCCAAATCCATTGGCAGGGAAGGCATCGACCGGTGCGGTTCCTACGTAGCCGTCCTCGGCAGTGTTCACGGCCGGGAAGCTGCCCTCGAAGATGTTGCACATCGTGCGGCCCCCGGGTGAGAACTCATCACCCCAAACGAACTGCTTCTGCACCAAGCCACCACGAGCAGCTTTCTCCCACTCCGCTTCGGTTGGAAGCCGAACCCCAGCCCAGGCGCAGTACGCACTGGCATCATTCCATGACACATGAATCACCGGATGATCCCAGACGTCATCGAGGCTCGATTGAGGTCCGGCCGGATGGGACCAATCTGCACCGAACACTTGGCGCCACCACGGTGTTGCCGCTACTGCTCGGGTGTCGGGAAAGTCATCGGGGAGGAACAAGTGGAACACGAATGACCATTCGTACTGTTCAGCCTCGGTCCGGTACCCGGTGTCCTCGACGAATGCCGCAAACTGTCGGTTCGTTACTGCATACCTACTGATTCGGTACGGGCTGAGGGTGATCACACGCGCTGGCCCTTCCCCATCACCCGCGTACCGGTACGGTTCGTCGGTTCCCATGATGAACGAGCCACCCGCTATGTCGACGAAGTTGTCATCTTGAGCGTTCTTGGTCCCGTCCGAAGCGGATCGAACCGGAACACTGGCATCTCCGCCTCGGGCGGGCGTGCAACAGCCGTCGGTACGCGAATCTGGATTGCTCATCACCGAGGCACTCCCGTTCGCATCAGGTTGACGGAGAAAGAGCAGGCATGCACGGATCTTCGGTTCGGACGGGTCACGGGCTCGAACCTATCCTGGTGCTCGATCGGCTGTCTCAACCCGCCGATGAAGAGATTGCCGAACACGACGTCGGTAGCCTAGATTGCTGACGTGCTCATTCTTGCGATCATCGCCACTGGCATGGCAATCGGTGCCCTTGCCCAACTGATTCTGGGACGGGCAGGTACCCGAATCGACTGGACCATGGCCCTCGTCGCCGGTCTGGGCGGTTCGTTTGTCGGTGGGCTGCTCATCAGCCTGCTCAGCGGCGACGGAATCGAAATACGCCCGAGCGGCTTGATCGGGTCGCTCATCGGAGCTCTCATCGCCACCGCCCTGTGGATTCGCTTCGATTCCCAGAAACGCGAAGAGGCCGAGTTCAACCACAGGCGCTAGAGCGCAAGGACGCGGGGACATCGTGATCGTCGCATCGATCCGCAGTGAGCCGGCATTCACGTTCTTCGTCCTCGCGCTCATCATCATCTTCGGTCCTCTGCTGGCCCAGAAATTGCGGCTCCCGGGCCTGATCGGACTCCTCGTTGGTGGCGCACTCATCGGGCCGAACATGCTCGATGTGCTCGATAGCTACGTCGGCATTCAAGCTCTAGGTGACCTCGGAGTCCTTTATTTGATATTCCTGGCCGGACTCGGGCTCGACATGAAGACGTTCGAACAGCACCGCAACACCGCTCTTTCCTTCGGTTTGATTACGGCGATCATCCCCTGGCTTCTGGGAACCGGAGTCGCCTTGGTCGGCGGATACGACGTCAAGACCGCGATCCTCATCGGATCATTCTGGGCCTCCTTCACACTCGTCTCCTACGGCGTCGTCAGCAAATACGGGTTGACCCGAAACCCGTCCGTCGCTGCCACCGTCGGCGCCAGTTCCATCACCGACACGATCGGTCTGATCGCCCTGGCTGTGGTGGTCGGTTCGGAAACCGGAGACTCCCGGGGGGTCGTGCTCGTGCTCGGAATCGTGGCAGGCCTCGCCGTGGTGATCGCCTACTGTCTCGTGGTACTCCCAGCCGTCACGCGCTGGTTCTTCGGCGGCATGGGGCAGGAACGCGAGCTCCGTTTCATGATGGTGTTGTGCGGCTTCACCTCAGCGGCCGTCGTGGCGGACCTGGTCGGCATCGAGGCCCTCATCGGGGCCTTTTTCGCAGGCCTCGGATTGAATCGACTGGTTCCGAATCGAAGTCACCTCATGGCTCGTACCGACTTCTTTGGCAACGCACTGTTCATTCCGGCCTTCCTCGTGTCGGTTGGCCTCCTCGTCGATCCCAGCGTGATGTTTCGGGCCGCGACGCTGCGCATCGCCTTGGGCTTGGCAGCGGCCCTGATCGTCGGAAAGGCCGTTGCAGCGATCATCACCGGACGGATCTTCAAGTTCAGCCGGGCCGAGGTCGGACTGATGTTCAGCCTCTCCTCCGCCCAAGCAGCCGCAACCCTGGCCTCCACCATCATCGGATACGAGATCGGCCTCTATGCCGAAGACGTCGTCAATGCCGTGATGGTGGTCATCGTCATCAGTCTCTTCGTTTCGGCGCTCGGTTCGGAGTACTTTGCGCCCCGGGTCAAGCCGACACAAACAGGCGAACTCCGGCTCGGTGAAGCTGTCGTGGTTCCCATCGACGACGGAGCCGACCCGACCGATGCCATATGGCTGGCGGGACAGATCGCCGAATCCGACGGCGGCCTTGTAGTGCCTCTGGCTGTTGCGGTGACCGACCAACCTGACGCCCTCACCCGTACCCGTGCTCGGCTCGACCAGTTCAAAGCATCCCTCAGGGGGTTGGGACTCACCGGCCAGCCCGAGCTGCGCGTGGCCCAGTCGATTGCCGGCGGGGTTGACAGGTTCGTCCTCGAGAACGACGGATCGTTGGTGCTGCTCCCGTGGCCAGGACCCAGAGACCTGCGAACGACGCTTCTCGGGGGAGGCAACGATGAAATTGCGGCGGCAACCGACCGCCCCGTAGCGATGGCCGCGATGAAAGGCCGCTCCTTCGAACGGGTTCTTGTCGTCGTGACACCCGACGATCTCAAGCCGGGATCAAGCGGGGACGCCAGAATGGCCTTGGCCCTTGGCGAGCGGGTGGCCCAGGCCGGGTCGATTGAGTTGGTCATCGGTCCAGCCTCGGCTGAGTCGTTGACAGAGCTCGGCTTCCCGCCGAATGCGCGTTCGGCCGGCACCGACACGGGCATCAAGACCCAAGGCGCATTCCTTGATCAGTACGGATCTGTCGGCGACTTGGTCGTGCTGCCAGCAGGCCCCAATCCGGTCTCTCTTCTGGACAGGCTGAAAGACCGAGACTTCTCGATGGTCACCACAGCACGTCGCCGCAACGATCGCTGGTGCGCGCCGGATGGCGCGCTGGGCGTCACGGTGCCACGGTGGGAAACCAGCGAATGGACCAGCCCGGAACGAGCAGTCGTGGATCTGACAGATTCGCCACCTCTGACTGGATTCGGTTCTAATTCCCGCCCCGAGGACTCGGTGGACGCACCCTAGGTTCCGGCGCTCAGATACCGCCGAGTCGACCTCCGTACACGGCAGCGAGTCAGCCCGAGAGCGATAAACTCTCATCCGGCTTGCACGAACCGCAGGAACATCGCGGTAACGATCCTGAAGCCAAAGAGGGGAACGATCTGCGATGGGAACTGATGAACTGATCTTTCTGGCGGTTCTCGCGTTGCGCCTGGGCGTTCCACTCCTCATCCCGAGGTTCCCGCTGCCGGCCATTCTGGGCGCACTCGTGATCGATGCCGCAGACCAAACGATCTTCCAGAACAACACCGATCTCAACCTCGACGGGTACCAGGGCTACGACAAGGCACTCGATGTCTACTATCTGACGATCGCGTACCTCTCGACGATTCGCAATTGGGCTGACCCGTTTGCGTTCCGTGTGGGACAGTTCCTCTGGTACTACCGGCTGCTCGGGGTCTTGTTGTTCGAACTGACCGGGGCGCGGGCGCTCCTCATCATCTTCCCGAACACGTTCGAATACTTCTTCATCGCCTACGAGTTTGTCCGGCTGTGGTGGAACCCATCACGTCTCTCACGACGGCAGGTGCTAGGAACAGCAGCATTCATCTGGATCTTCATCAAGCTCCCACAGGAGTGGTGGATCCACATCGCTCAGCTCGATTTCACCGACTTCATGAAAGAAGATGTCTTCGGGGTCCCGGTCGATACGTCGTGGGGAGATGCCATCGGTGAGAACTTGTGGTTTGTTGGGCTCCTGATCGCGGTGGCGGTGATTGCGGCCGTCGGGATCAGGCGACTGAGCAAGAGTCTACCGCCGGCCGATTTCTCCTTCGGGTTCGATGTCGACCGCACGCAGGATCACCGGACAATCACTCCCCCACCCGATCCGGTGTGGCAGCCGATCGTGAGCTGGTACATGTTCGAGAAGGTTGCGCTCGTATCGATGGTCACGACCATCTTCGCGCTGGTCGTACCGGACAACGATGTGTCGTTCCTCGGGGTTGTCGTCCCCGTTGCCTTCGTGATCGTCGTCAACGCGTTCGCCAGTACGTGGTTTGCCCGCCGAGGTCGGGACTGGGCATCGATCGGAGTTGAGTTCGTCGCCATGGCGGCGGTGAACCTTGTGAGCGCCCTTCTCTTCATCGTGCTCATTCGCCAGTCGGACAATTCCATCAACGAGGCCGCCACCCTCTTCTTCGTGCTGCTGCTCACCCTCATCGTGACAATGTTCGATCGTTATCACCGCACCGGGGCCCAACCCGCCCATGCGCTGACATAGCGAGCCTGAGAACCGAACGGTCAGTCGTACCCGAGACTCCTCAGTCTGACCCATAGCGGCCGATGATCGCTGGCTTCACTTCCGTGCACAACACCGGTCGCCAAGGGTTCCCAGCCGCGAGCAAAAACATGGTCGAGGGTGAACTCCTGCCCGCCGCGGCGCAGTGACGGACCGCTGTTGGCACTGACCCGAGTGGCCCCGACAACCGAGAGTCTGTCGGTGAGTGTCCTGATCCCCCGGGAAGTCATCGTGTTGAAGTCACCACCGATGACGAGCGGTTTGCCCTCCCATCTCGTAGCAGCCACGGCGATCTCATCGAACTGCCGGCGCCGCTTTGGCGACGAGAGCGAGGGGACCTCGGTGTGGACACTCCCAACGAGCATCGGCCCTCCCCCGGTGTCCACCGAAGCAGCCACGAGCACTCGGGCCTGACCCCGCACCGCCGATTGGTGCGGAAGCCGATAGACCTCCGGCCTGCCCAGAGGCCACCGAGCGAGCACCGCATTCCCGAAGTCTCGGCCGGACTGCTGGTGTACCCCGGGCGCCCCGTAGACGTAGTCCAACCCGAGCACTTCGGCGATCCGATCCGTTCCCGCTTCGTCCATTTCCTGGAGCAACACGATGTCGGCGTTGCGCAGCTCCTCGTGTTCGTTCAGAAGTTGTGCGGCGGCTTCGATCCGTACCCCGAATCGGATGTTCCATGAGACGACGTTCAACGAGTCGGTCGGATGCGGTGAGGCAGTTCGATAGTGACCGCGCCCGACAACCATGCCGTCGATCGGTGGCGAGCCGTCCGTCATGAGGCTTGTCGGGGTCGGTGCCACGCGCCCCGCTTGGGTGGTATCGCCGCAGTACCCAGCTCCTCGGATTCCGCTCCGTCCCGTCCGGGTCGACCTCCAAGCCAACGTACGTATCGATCGGTCAACGACGGTGCGGTGATCC
>JBLYYW010000450.1:0-2795 GCA_048550155.1 Acidimicrobiales bacterium
GAACCATTGCCGAGAACATGAACTACTTTCCGCTGTTCTGATAGAACGAAGCGACCCGGGTGCGAGGCTGCGGGCGGACGGAGCAACAAGTGAGGTGAGAGGTACTTGATCGAGCGGAGTCATATAACGATCGCGAATTGTTCGGGGTTCTTCGGCGACCGGCCCAGTGCCGCCAGAGAGATGGTGGAGGGTGGCCCGATCGATGTGCTGACCGGGGACTGGTTGGCCGAGCTCACGATGCTGATCCTGAGCCGCATACGAGCCAAACGCCCGGGTGGCGGCTACGCCCGAACCTTCGTCACCCAGATGGAGGAGGTGATGGGAACCTGTCTCGACCGCGGGATCAAGGTGGTTTCCAACGCCGGGGGGCTCGACCCCGATGGCTGCGCCGACGCTGTCGCCGAGCTCGCCGACAGGCTCGGCCTCAATCCAACCGTCGCCTACGTGAACGGTGACGATCTGATGCCTCGTCTTCAAGAACTCGTTGAGGCAGGGGCTCTGGAATCCTTCGAACCTCGCGAACCCGCCCCCGACACATCCAAACTTCTGACCGCCAACGCATATCTGGGTTGCTGGGGGATCGTCGAGACCCTGGCGGCTGGGGCCGACATCGTGATCACCGGTCGGGTCACCGATGCCGCGGTCGTCTGCGGCCCGGCGGCATGGCACCACGGGTGGACCCCAAGCGATCTGAACCCGCTCGCCGGCGCGGTCGTGGCCGGCCACGTGATCGAATGCGGCACCCAGGCGACCGGCGGCAATTACAGCTTCTTCACCGAGATCGAGGGACGTAACGAGGTCGGCGGGCGAGCCCGGTTCGGTTTCCCCTGGGCCGATATCGAAGCCGACGGATCCTGCGTGATCGGTAAGCACGACAACACCGGAGGCATCGTGTCGGTAGGCACGGTCACCAGCCAGCTGTTGTATGAGATCGGGGGGCCTCGATACCTCGGTCCCGATGTGACTGCGCGGTTTGACACCATCAACCTCGATCGGATCGAGCCGGATCGGGTGCGAATCAGCGGGACGGTGGGTGAGCCGCCTCCGGAGACGCTCAAGGTAGCAACCAACGAGATGGGCGGGTACCGCAACAGCTTCTCGGTCGCGCTGACAGGTCTCGACATCGAGGCCAAGGCCGAGTTGGCGCAGTCAACATTTTGGGACGCCTGCCCGTTCAGCCCGGACGACTTCGATTCACTATCGAGCGAGATCATTCGCACCGACTCGCCGGATCCGGCAACACAGGCCGAAGCAACCGCGGTATGGCGGCTGACGGTCAAGGATCCCGACGAACGCAAGGTTGGACGCGCCTTCAGCGACGCCATGATCCACACTGCGCTGGCCAGTATCCCGGGAATGTACGGCCTCGGTGGTGGTCCTTCGCCGGCGACGCCCTATGGGGTGTACCGCCCTGCCCGTATCCCATCTGATCTGGTGTCACAACAGGTCCATCTGCTCGACGGTCCCACCTCGGTCATCAACGCCACGACACAGGCCTCCGCCCCTCAGGTGCGCGAGCCGCGGCCATCACCAGGCTCGGTCGTGACCGGTCCAGCGACCGATCTGCCCCTCGGCACGATTGTCGGAGCTCGCTCGGGCGACAAGGGCGGATACGCCAATCTCGGAGTCTTCGTGCGGACCGACAATCAGTTTCACTGGCTTGCAGAATTCTTGTCGGTCGCACGTCTCGAAATGCTGTTGCCCGAGGTGGAGCCAGGCTCGGTGGAACGATTCGATTTCCCCAATATCAGATCCATCAACTTCCTGCTTCGGGGATTCCTCGACGAAGGGGTGGCAGCGTCCACTCGGGCCGACCCCCAGGCCAAGGCCCTGGGGGAGTGGCTCCGGGCTCGCGTCGTTCCGATTCCTGATGCCCTGATGGCTTAGCGTCAATAGCGGGCCCGTAAGGGAAACGTCACACGATTTCCACGATGCGGAACGTGCCCAGTTCAGAGCCCTGAAATCCGGCGCAATTCGGTAGTTTCTGCTCGTCAGAGCGGCTGTGTGCTGGAAGTGAGACCCTCTTACCACTATGTTCGACGTGTCATACGGCACAGCGGCACCGCTGTGCCCTCAGCACTGGGAGACTCACAGGTGAATTGGAAATACTTTGATCAGGCTCGCAAGGATGTGGGACCTGTCGAATTGGACTTGATCGAGTCCTACGCACAGGGAAAGGTGAGTCGGCGCAACTTCGTCAAGCGCGGCACCATCATCGGCCTGTCGGCACCGTTCATGGGCGCGATCATCGCAGCCTGCGGGAGCGACGGAGACGAGGGTGGCAGTTCGGCCACCACCACCGGCGGGGACGGCGACAGCGATGGCTCGACCGCAACAACGGCACCCGCTCCCACGGGTGGTGCCGGTGGAAACCTCATCTGCGGCATCCAAGAAGGTGACGCCAATTCCGGCCTCGATCCGGTGGCCATGCTCGACCTCGGCACGTACTGCGTCATTTCCCAGTCCTTCGAATACCTCGTGGGCCTGGGGTCCGACGGAAACATTGCCGATACCGGGCTTGCCACGTCTTGGAGTCCCAACGCCGACGGTTCGGTGTGGACGTTCGACTTGCGCGACGGCCCGGTGTGGACCGACGGCTCTCCGGTCACCTCGGCCGACGTTGCTGCCACCATGGACCGTCATGTCGAGTTCGGCAATGCCGGACTCGCCGGCGTGATCGGACCGGGTTCGGTCGACTCCTCCGACCCGAAGAAGGCCGTCATCACGCTGCTGGAACCGAATGGCAACTTCCCCGTGTTGGTCTCGATCTTCAATGCTCAATCGGTTATTACCCC
>JBLYYW010000451.1:0-4435 GCA_048550155.1 Acidimicrobiales bacterium
ACCTCGCCGATGATCCAGAGAAGCTGCGTGGAGTGCAGCAGCTCGACGGTGTCGAGTTCATTCCCGAACTTCGAGACATCGGGCGCGCTGCGGCAGCCCATGTGAACGAAGAACACTTCGACAGGTTCCGGGGTGCCGCTTGACGTGCCATGTGATTGCCTTCAGCGGTCACCGGATCGACGAGATCGGTCGAACCCCGGCGCGATTCCCGCCTGAGGCGGAACAGCCAGTTGCTGACATGTTGGGTGCGACACTGGACAACTTCGAAGGGGAGATCGTGTCCGGGTTCGGAGCTCTCGCCAGCGGCGGCGACATCCTCTTCCACGAGGCCTGCCTGGACCGAGGCATTCCCACAACGATCCTGCTACCTCTCCCCGTAGAGCCCTTCCTCGCTGCGTCGGTCACGCCTTCGGGACAGTCATGGACCGACCGAGCCCGATGGCTTCTCACACAGCGACCGTTCGCGGTGATCGCCGATGCAACCGAAACGAACGGAATCGCAGTGTTCGAGCGAGGAAACCTGTGGATCTTGCAAGAGGCGATCCAAGCGGCGAAGCGTGAAGAAGCAGAACCAGCGGTGGTCGTGATCTGGGACGGCGAACACTCTGGCCTCCCGGGTGGCACCGATCACATTGTCCAGATTGCCAACCAGCACGGCATCCCGGTCACGGTGATCGACCCAACCGAGCACCGCAGATGACCCCATCCGCACCGCTCGGTCAAGCCGTTCACCAGGGTTCAGACTTCACTTACGATGCCTTTCTCTCCTACAGCCATTCCGACGCCGTCGTGACCGAAGCCTTGCAACGAGCCCTCCATCGGGTTGGCCGCCGAATGGGCCAACTTCGGGCGCTGCGGATCTACCGCGACGCCACCGACCTCGCCGCCAACCCAGCATTCTGGGCCAAACTAGAAGAAGCACTCGCCTCGTCTCGTTTCCTGATCGCCGTGGTGTCGCCCGACGCGGCCGCCTCGCGATACGTGAACAAGGAACTCCAGACCTGGTTGGACGAACGGGGCAGCGAGCACGTCCTCGTCGCTCTGGTCGGCGGAGAACTGCACTGGGATACCGAGCAGAATCGCTTCGATCCCGATCGTTCGACAGCCGCTCCTCTCGCTCTCACCGCGCCCGGAGTATTTGAATCCGAGCCGCTCTTTGTTGACCTCAGGGATCTTGATGCGGCCGAACTCCGCGAGCTCGGGCCGGGCGACTTTCGATCAAAGGTCGTCGACCTCGCGGCTCCCATCCACGGCAAAACCAAGGACGAACTCGACAGCGACGATCGCCGTGAACTCCGACGATTCCGGCGGTATCGACGAGCCGCGGTCGCAGGGCTCGCCACGTTGCTCGTCGCTTCGCTTGTCATGTCGTTCCTCGCTGTTCAACAACGCAACGAGGCACGACAACAGGCTGCAAACGTGCGGGCTCGAGAGCTGGCCGCTCTTGCCCGGATCGAAGACGACCCCGACCGGGCCCTGGTACTGGCGGTTGAGGCCCAGTTCGCCACTGATAGTCCACTCGCCGAAGCTCGCTCTTCGTTTGCGGCAGCGGTCCAGCGCAACGTGTCGCTACCGGCCCGCTCGGCCGGCCCACCGATGACAGAACAGCGAGGCAACGTGACCGGCGTGGCCTTTGATCCCGATGGTGACCGCATCGCCAGCACCAGCGAGGATGGTTCACTCGTCGTCTGGGACCGAACCCGCGATGAGCTGGTTCGCACCGAGGACATCGCCGACGGAGCGAACCTTCTTGCGGTTGACTGGGGAGCGACCGGATTGGCGGTCGGAGCTGAGGATGGAAACGTCTACCTCGCCGACCCTGTCTCGGGAGCGATCCTCGAACAAGTAACCGTCTCCGACGAGGCGGTCGCAGCGGTGCGCTGGTCACACGACGCCTCCAAGCTGGCTGTTGCCGACGACCTCGGAGCTGTTCTGGTGTGGGACTACGAATCCGGGGACGTCGTTGAGCTCGCCGCGGGCTACGACGGTCAGGTACCCAATGACTTCCAATCAGCTCTCGCGTGGTCGCCGGACGACGAACGGATCGTGACCTCGGGCAGCGCAGACGGTACTGCGGAGATAGTTGATGTCGCGCGCGGCCTGTCCACCACGCTCGAGGCTCAGGTTGGCGCCGTGCGGACCGTCGACTGGTCCCCGGTCGATGATCTCGTGATCCTCGGTGGATCAGGTGGTGGTCTCGAAACGTTCTCGGCGCGAACTGGAGAGTTTGTCAGCGTGGTGGTACTGGAAACTGACTGGGTCGACACAGTGGCGTTCTCGCCGCTCGGCGATGTGTTTGCCGTCGGTGGGCACGACAGCCAGCTGCGACTCTTTGATTCGAGCTCGGGACGACAACTGGGTGATCCACTCACCAGCCACGTCGGATGGGTGAACCAGGTCGATTGGGGTCCGAATGGCCGTCAGCTCGCCACCGCCAGCACCGACACCACCGTGAGAATCTGGACAACCAGCGGTGTCCCCGAACTTGGAGAGCTCAACGGACACTCCGATATCGCATCCGATGTGGTCTGGTCCCCCGAAGGGAGGGATCTGTTCTCGAGCGGAACCGGTGGTGAGGCCATCATTTGGGATGGCGCCTCACTGGAACCTCGGCACATGCTCCAGACAGCAAACCCACTCGAGTCGGCAGCCTGGTCACCCGACGGCTCCAGGGTCGTGGCGGGAGACAGCGAGGGTGCGGTGCTCATCTGGGATACAGATTCGGGTGAGATGCTCGACGAGTTCCTTCTCCACTCCGACAGTGTCGCCGATGTTGAATGGTCAGCATCTTCTGAGCTACTCGCCACCGCCTCCACCGACGGCAGCACTGCCGTTGTCGAGGTGGGAGGAACAGAACGACTGCGGGTCCGGACCCGTTTGGAGGGTGAATCGAACCTGGCCGTCGCGTGGTCCCCTGATGGGGAACGGATCGTGGTGGGAGGCGATCAGGGTCATGCAACGGTGTGGGCCGTCGACTCAGGGGAACAACGGCTCGAGCTGGTTGACAGCCGAAGCGAACACGACCTTCGGTCCCTCGCATGGTCACCGGACGGCACCTCGATCGCCGCTGGTTACAGCGACAGCCTCATCAGAATCTGGGACGTGGGTCAGGGTGATCTCACGCAGGTTCTGGAGGGCCACAACGCCGAGGTGCTTGATCTGGACTGGTCCCCGGATGGGCTCATGGTGGTATCTGCTTCTGCCGACGCGACCGTGCGTTTGTGGGAGGTTGAAACCGGACTTCAAGTCGGGAGTCCCTTGGCTCGAGCGGATTGGCGGGCCGATGTCTCCGCTGCTGCCTGGGCTCCTGATGGCTCCCGCATCGCCACCGCGTTCAACGTGGGCACCGTGCAGATCTGGGCTGGCCTGAGCGAAACCGAAGCCTGTGCGCGCGCGGCGCAGGCGTTGGGCCCAGAAGCGCTGGCTGGAGTCATCGAAGGCGACGGCCCGGTATGTGCCGATCCAGCACGGATCACCGACCATCCAATGCTCCCGGTCGCAGTCGAACTCAACTGAACCCGTTCATGCCCGACAACCAGGGAAGGCAGATTCGACGCGCAGCTAGAGCAGCCGGCGGGTGGTGTAGATCCTGGTTTCGTAGTCCACCCGCAGTCTGCTGTTGTGGCCGAAGGCTTCGATCAAGGCAGAGCGAACCTCATGCCGCTGATCGCGGGCAAGAAGACGATGTGAGCTGTGGGTATCGAGGCGCATCACGAATCGCTCGGCCTCAATTGTCTCCACCCAGTTGATCACCGCGAGGCCTTGCGCCCGGGGGTATCGGCTTGTCTGATGTCTTTGGCGATATCAGCCTTCGATAGCAGTTTCGAATGAATGTCGCAGCCGGCCGACATGAACAGGCCATAAGAACATCGCGAATACTTTGCACTTAAACAGATGCACAATCTCAGCGTAATTAGATATATGAATCAGAACAAACGTTTGCACACTTCATCATTGTCTGATACAATTACGTATGGGGATGTTGTCAGACCTTGGCCAGCGGCTGACAAATGCTGAAGGCCTATCGGAGGCTTCTCAGGTCGCAGAACTCTCAGCAGTTCGGGATCAGCTCGACGCTGCGGTCGGGATTCTGGTCGATCATCTTCGCGATACCGGCGGGCTCGGCACCGTGTACTCCAACCCCAGTTCTTGGCTCGCTGCCACGACCAATACCGGTCGTGCCAGCTGTGCTCGTACCGTTTCCACTGGCCGCCTCGCTCGTCGCTTCACGGTGATTCAAGAAGGAATCGATGAAGGCGTTCTCAGCCGAGACCACATTGTCTGGCTCAAGAAGTGCCTACCGGCCAACCGTACGACGACCCGGGCCGAACTGTTCGCCCGAGACCACAAGATGCTCGTCGATTTCGCACGGGACTACACCTACTCCGAGTTCGTGACGATTTGCCGGAACTGGATCGAATCCTGCAACGCAGTC
>JBLYYW010000452.1:0-4894 GCA_048550155.1 Acidimicrobiales bacterium
AGCGAGCAGCAGGCCGGTGGTCTGGCCGGGCGGACAGACAACAACCCATCGTTTCGGTCGCCCATCGTTGGTGAGGGACTCGGAGTCTTCCACCAGTTCAAACCCGAGAACATCTACGAAAAATCGGATCGCCTCGTCGTAGTCACCGACAACCAGCGCGAAGTTCTCGAGATGCACGCCAGAAAGCATGGCACCCAGCAACCACGGTGGCCTAGATGGCGAATCGTTCGATCGCGTCGGGAGCGAACGTGAAACCGTGGCCCGGGCGATCCGGGATGGCGAGATTCCCGTCGTTCAGCTCAACCGATTCGGTGAACAGAGGTGCGAACCAGTCGGTGTGTTCCACCGAGATGCAGTTGTGCAGTGAGCCGGCCAAACAGAGGCTGTGTTCGGTGAAATAGTGAGACGACACCGGAATGTGTTGGCTCGATGCGGTCGCTGACGCCTTCTTGAACTCGCTGTAGCCACCGATCCGTTGCAGGTCGGGCATCAAGACATCGGCGGCGCCGGCATCGAGCATTGACTGCATTCCGAAGCGGGTGTACTCGGTCTCACCTGATGCGATCGGAACGTCCAGCGCATCGCGTACGCGGGCGTGCCCGGCGAGGTCGAGCGCAGAGACCGGTTCTTCGAACCAGCCGATACTGAACTCCTCGAGCGCACGCCCCAAGCGGATGGCATGTTTGGGCGTGAATTTCTGGTTTGCGTCCACCAGCACTTCGACCGCCGGGCCGACGACGTCGCGCACGGCACGAACCCGGGCAACATCATCGGAAATCCGGTCGCTCCCGAGCCGAACCTTCACCGCAGTGAACCCGTGATCGACGAACGCCTTCGCCTGGGCTTGGAGTTCGCCGATTGACTGCGACAGCCACAGCCCCGAGCTCGCGTAGGCGGACACCTCCGAACGGCAGGAACCCCACAAGTGGTGGAGTGGCATGTCGAGCGTTCGCCCGACGAGATCCCAGCAGGCGACGTCGAGAGCCGACATCGCCGAGACCGTCACCCCCTTGTGACCGGTCGGGTTGACCTCAGCCCACAACCGGTGCCACAACGCCTCGATTGCGTGAGCTTCATGGCCCAACAAGAACCGAGACAACCCCACGACCATCTCGTCGAAGGCCCTCAACCGGTCACCGTTGATCGTGAACACGTAGGACTGCCCGGTCACGCCGTCGGCCGATCGAACCTCGACGAGTACACACCCGACCGACTGGATCGAATGGATGGCGGTGAGGATGGGCTTCGCCAGCGGCACCTCGACCAATGTGGTGGTGACCAACTCGACCTTCATGTCATTGCCGATAGCTCGGGTCTTCCTGGTCCATCAGCCGGAGCAGAGCCGGCCATTCGTACTTGCCCAGCGGAAAATGGTCGTATTGACGCTTGGAAAGCTCCCAGATGTCGGTGGGACCGGGGTCGACCTCGAGGCCGCTACCGCGGGCCCGCAGCAGGGTTCGGCAGCCGCGGATGAGGTAGTGCATCACCATGAAAGCTTCACCGGCGGTTTCGCCCACGGTGAGGAAGCCGTGGTTGCGCATGATCAGGGCCCGATTGCCCTCCATGTTCGCCGCAAGCCGCTCCCGTTCTTCGAGCGTGAGCGACAGACCCTCCCAATCGTGATACCCCACCTCGCCGTACAACATCGAAGTGTCCTGAACCAGGTGTTCAAACCCGTTCTTCAGGGCCGTGACTGCCAGTGCGTCGGGCACGTGGGCGTGGAACACCACCTTCCACTTGGGAAAGTCGTTGTGAATGGCGCTGTGAATCACGAAGCCGGCCGTGTTCACATCGGCGGGGCCTTCGAGCACAGTGCCTTCGCTGTCGACTTTGATCAGGTTCGATGCCGTGACCTCGTTGTAGAGAAGGCCGAACTTGTTCAGGAAGAAGTTGTGTTCAGTGCCGGGCACCCGCATGGTGATGTGGTTCCAGATCAGATCGTCGTAGCCGAAGTGGGCGGCCAGCCGGTACATGGCGGCCAGATCGACCCGGGCCTCCCACTCGTCCCCGGTGAAGCTGGTGGCGTTGGCGGCGGCGAAGTCTTCGGCGGTCACCTCGCGAGGTTCGGTTGCAGTCATTGCGGTTCTCCTGAGTGATGAAGGATGAGATCGTTGTTGCGTTCGATCATTTGCATGGCGATCAGGTGTGGTGCTGAGAATCCGAACAGTTCTTCGGCTTCCTCGTAGAGCTTTGTGACCGAATCAGTGAAGGGCAAGTGTGCCCCTGTCGAGGAGGCCAGGCTCATTCCGAGCTTGAGGTCCTTGAGCGCCAGCCCGAGGTCGAAGGTGTCGTCGTAGCCGCCGTTGAGGAGTTCGGGCCCGTAGCGGTCAGCGACGTAGCTGCGGCCGGTGCTGTTTTGAATGATGTCGAGCATCTTGGCGGGGTCGACGCCGCCCTTTACACCCAACATCAACGCCTCTGTCATGCAGACCGAGTTGAGGTAGCACAACATCACTTGGGAGATTTTGGCCACGTAGCCGGCACCGTGGGGTCCGAGGTGTTCAATCTTGGATCCGATCACTTCCAGCGTCGGTCGCGCAGCTTCGAATGTCTCGTCGGTTCCGCCGACCAGAACGGTGAGGGTGCCGGCCTCGGCCCCTTCCCAGCCCCCGCTGACCGGCGCGTCGAGAATTCCAATTCCGGCTTCCGAGGCGGCGCGACCCAGTTCGTGAGCACAGTCGAGATCGTTGGTGCTCAGCTCGACCCACACCGCACCGGCATCCATGGTTGGAATCAATTGCTCGGCAACCGCCCGGATCTGCATCGGGCCGGGCAATGAGGTCATCACCAGGTGGGCACCCCGTGCCGCCTCGGCTACCGAATCAGCTGGCTGCGCGCCCTCGCGAGCCAGCAACTGCACCTTGACGGGGTCGACGTCGAATGCAGCTACGTCGTGCCCTGCCTTCACGAGATTGCCGGCCATGGGCCCGCCCATGTTGCCGAGTCCTATGAATCCGATTCGCATGACGGCTGCCGGCTCCTAGTCAACCAGGCCGTCAACGATGACCTTGGCTCGTTCGATGTGGTGCGGCGTGACCCGGCCGTACACCGCCTCGGAATGGAAGGGACGGTTCATGCGGTACGGATCGTGTACGTAACAGGGCAGGCCGATGTACCGGGGCGTGGCGCCAACGATCGGTGTGACACGATGCATCGAGAAGCGGCCTGCAAATAGTTGGAGGTCGCCGGGCTGAAGTTCGAGGGTTCGAACCCCCTCGCGTCCTCCATCCAGAACATGCTGGATCTGTTCATAGTTGTTGTCATCGGGCCGGCGAATGTTGGGCACGTATTCGAAGATGCCCCCTTGGTCAGCTTTCTGGGCCAGGATGCTGACGGTGAACTCGTTGCCGTCGAAGTGCCACGGCAAGACGTGGTCGGTTTCCATCACTCCGTAGGGGTTGCGGCCCAGCGGATCGGCCCATCGATAGATCGGACGATCGACTCCGATGCACTCCCAGATGAAGTGGAGGAGGACGTCGCTGTCGTAGAGCTGCCGAAGTGGTGAATCGGGCCACAGCAGGTCGGCACAGATGAAGCCGCTGTGGCGGGTCTGGAAGCGGCGGACCGGGTGATCCCGAGGTAGCGATTCGTCGTCGGCGGAGAAGTAGGGGTTGTTGGCGTCGGTGACGAAGTTGGTCTGGTTGTGCAGGGCTGCGGCCTCGGACTGCATGATCGCCACCGTCTCGGGCCTCACGAAGTTGGAGATGCGAAAGCATCCGAACTGCCGCATCTGATCCCGGGCCTCAGCCACCAGTTCGGTCCGGGTCGGGTTGGCGAGCTCGTGGATTGGGAACGCGTCGAGATCGATCAACTGGTTGAGCTCGGATTCCACCGCTGCGAATGCCGTTGGCATGCTGGCCTCCTCGGGAGTGCGTTTGTACCACGCTAAACCGTGACTGGACGTTCGTCCAGTATTGGGGCTACACAGGAAATGTGACCCTGACTCAAACCCAGGAACAGATCCTTGACGCGGCAATGAACTGCATCATTCGTGATGGCATGGAGGGCGCCAGCATGCGCAGTGTGGCCCGCGAGGCCGAGGTGTCCCTCGGTCTGCTGAGCTACCACTTCGACGACAAGCGAACCCTCATCGTCGCTGCGTTCCAATTGGTCACCGATCGACTCTTCGCGGCTTCACTGGAAACGTTGGAGGGCATCGAAGATCCCGAGGAACGGGTACGGGCCTACATCCACAACGCGTTCACGCCCGAGTTTCTCACTCCCGACTACCTCGCCCTACGGCTTGCGCTGTGGGCGATCTCCCGCACAGATCCGCTCATTGCCAAGGCCGAATCGAAACACGAGCGTCGCTACACCAACCAGCTGGCAATGCTGATCCGTACGGCCCGCCCGTCGGTGAGCAAGCGGGAAGCTGACAACCGTGCCACCGACGTGATCGTCACCCAGAACGGCTTGTGGCTCAACTGGGCTCGATATCAGAAGAAGGCCGATCTCGAGCGAGGCCTGAGGCGATGTGAGGCGATTGCGTTCGGCCTCTCGTCGGCTGATTGAACGATCGTCCAGTCATTAGTACCGTCCCTCCATGGCTTCTCCCAACATCCTGATCGTGATGGCTGATCAGCTGGCCCCCCACTTCACCGGCACGTACGGCCATCCACTGGTGAGGACCCCACACATCGATGCCCTGGCCGAGCGAGGTGTCCGGTTCGACAACGCGTACTGCCACTCCCCTCTTTGTGCGCCGGCCCGGTTCTCCATGATGAGCGGCCAAGCCATCTCTCGAATCGATGCGTGGGACAACGCTTCGGAGTTCTCGGCTGCGGTGCCGACGCTGGCGCACTACATGAAGCTTTCCGGGTATCGCACCACGCTCTCGGGAAAGATGCACTTCGTGGGCCCCGACCAGCTGCATGGGTTCGATCACCGGCTCACC
>JBLYYW010000453.1:0-3000 GCA_048550155.1 Acidimicrobiales bacterium
CCATCCGATCACCGCTGCGGCAACAGTGGTCGACATCAGGAACAGAATCGGAAACAACAGCAGGACTGCAATGATGATGAAGGTTCCGGGCACGTCCCGATTGTACCAACGATGCGGCTGATCAGCCCGAACTGCTGAGGAGACCCACCGGCCATCGCGACACGAACCCCGATGATCGCCAGGCGAGAGCCGCTGCGGCAGCAAACACAGCGTCGCTGCCGTTCACCGGTTCGGCCCACGGATCGTCGATGATCTGAACTCGGATCGGAGGTGTGTCACCAGCCCGAACAACTCCGAGGCTGCGCAGGGTGAGATCGTGGATCTCGCCGGAGGCGTCGGTTGTCATCGCTTCAGAGGTCACCCAACTCCAGCCCATGTGGGCTGCACCAACGCAGTAGGACCGGAGAGCGATCTCGTCGAGGGATGCTCCGGCTGACACCGAGATCTGAATCCCATCGGGTCCACCGAACGCGGTGGCGACACCGCCGGTCGGAGCTGTGATGGTGATCGGGGATTCGTGGTCCTGGAGAGCGGACTGAAGAATGGCGAGCTCTGCCCACACCGCTGCCCGGATGGAAAGACTGGTGGGCGGTCCCGGGATCTGTACCTCGGCACACTCGAAGCCGGGGGCGCGGACCTCAACGAGGTCGGCGGCCCCCTGCGTCAGCGCAACAGACACAGCACCACTCCCATCGGCTCGAATTCCCGCCGCCAGAGGAGGCCGCTTGCTGGCACGACGCATGACGTCTTCTCGGCTGTACAACGCCAGCACCGCACGTCCGTGCCGATTGGCCAACTCGCGAGCGGCCTGTTCGACCTCGGCCCCGGTCTTGGCTCCGAACGCGCCTCCATTCCCCAGCGCAGTTGCGGGATCGCCGCCGGGCTCACACCAGGAGGCGTCGGTTTCCAGGTAGGCCGGATCAGTCCAGGTGGTTTGGAGTGTCGCCACAAAGTCGCCGTCGGGAACGGGAATCGGGTAGTGGTGTTCCATCGTGGTTCGCCGGCCCTGGATCTTCCCAGCGATCTGCCGCGCATCCTGAAGCCGTTCCCCCACGCACCACTGGCCCTCGGAATCCATGACGGCGATCAACGCACTCCGGGGCGCCGTATCGGCTGCGAATCCGCCCTGACCCAGAGCCGAAGCGAGCGACATTTCCTGTGAAACCCCGCCCTCCAAGCGAATACGTTCGGCTCGGGCAGGGGTCATTTCGGGCACATCTGCGGCGCTGCACCGCCTGACCAGCTGGAACGCATCGGTGACCGTCTGCCAACCGGTGCATCGGCACAGGTGGGCCAGCAACGCCTGATCCGCCGCTGCCTTGGCTTCCTCTTCGCCCACATCAGGATCGAGCTTCTCGAGGCTCGCCTCGAGGCGAAGCACGATCCCGGGAGTGCAGAATCCACATTGGCTGCCTCCGGTTGCACAGAGCGCCGCACCCCAGGCGCTCGACCGATCGTCGGACAGTCCTTCGATGGTTTTGATCGAACGACCTCGAACCCTACGTGCCGGTGTCACGCATGCGACGCGCGGCTGACCGTCCACCAGCACGGTGCAGCAACCGCACTGGCCCTGGGGGCTGCAGCCGTCTTTTGCGCCCGCGAGCCCAAGATCATCCCGAAGGACGCCGAGAAGCGTGTCGCCGCGATCGGGAACCTGGTGGAGGTGACCATTGACCGTCAGCTCCAGTACCCGACCCGACCCGTTGTCTGTCACCACCACAGGATACGTTCGTGGTGATGTCCCAACGTTGCTCGATTTCGGCATTCCCGGCCCACAGTCGCCGGCGATTCCTGGTGGCCGGCTCGGCAGCCATTGCGCTGGCCGGATTCGGGGTCGTCGGCTGTTCTCGCGAAGACGAGGCGCTGCCGCCTCAGCTTCAGTCGTTGTTCTTTCCTTCCTTTGTGCTGTCCACCGGTATCGACCAGCGAATCCCGTTTGGGTTGATCGATCAGGGCATTCCGCTCAATGATGACACCACCAGCTTCCGGGCCGTGATTCGACGAGGTGACGAAGTGCTTCTCGACGCCGACGTGCCCGCCCGGATCGTTGCCCACGATCATCCGGAGGGCAACGAAGCCTCCCCGCACGAACACGCCGATCTACTGCGTTACTTCGCCGTACGAGCCAAGTTCGATGACCCCGGTATCTACGACCTCGAACTGTCCTTTGATGGCAAAGCCGCCAGCCTCCCATTTCAGATCTTCGATCGGGACGACGTTATCGTCCCTCTACCGGGTGAGAAGTTGCCGCTGCTGCGGTTCCCGACCTTCACGGACCAGATGGACATGGATCCGATCTGCACCCAGTTTGGTGGTCCATGCCCCCTTCACGACAAGACGATCGAGGAGGCACTGGAGACCGGTAAGCCGCTCGCACTGCTGATTGCCACGCCGGCATTCTGCGAGACCGCGTACTGCGGTCCGGTACTGGACGTGATGCTCGAGCTTCAACCGGACTTCCCCGACATCGAGTTCTTGCATGCCGAGGTGTATCAGAACCCCAACGAAGCAGACGGCAACTTCCTCGACGAGAGCGTGACGAGATCGCCCACGGTCCTAGACCTTGGGTTGCCCTTCGAGCCCACGCTGTTCCTCCTCCAACCAGACCGCACAATCACCGACCGCATCGACAACGTCTACGACAACAGCGAACTCAGAGAAGCCCTCGAACGACTGTAAGGCCGGCGACACAAGACGGGAATTCAGCCCGACGAGCGAACTCGCAAGCACTTCTCTCAAGCGTTGCGGAGCAGGTGGTGAAGCGAGCCCCAGCGAGTGAGAACACCAGCTGCGAAGCGAGCGCAGGTTCCAGCGCACCCCGGGTGGTGGCCAAGACGATCTGATGCCACGGGCTCAAGCCTCCGTGGCGCCTGAACGGGCCCGCTGCAGGCGAAGGTGGAGCTAGCTGAAGCTCTGACCGCAGCCGCAGGTGCGCTGGGCGTTGGGGTTGTCGATGCTGAACCCGGTCTGCTGGAGACCGTCCTTGTAGTCCAGGGTCGC
>JBLYYW010000454.1:0-6747 GCA_048550155.1 Acidimicrobiales bacterium
GGCCTGGCGCCGACCAAGGCCAAGAACCTGTCGCTGATGGCCCATCAGATTCTCGACGCCGGCGGCGAGATCCTGCCCGACTGGGACTTCCTGGAGGGACTGGCCGGCGTGGGCCACAAGACGGCCAGCGTGGTGATGGGCGGTGTCTTCGGTGTCCCGTCGTTTGCGGTTGACACTCACATCCATCGACTGGCCGACCGCTGGGGTCTCTCCAACGGCACGTCGGTCGAGAGAACCGAGAGGGATCTCAAGGCCGTGTTTCCCGAGGAGACCTGGAGCGATCGTCACCTCCAGATCATCTACTTCGGACGCGAGTACTGCCCGGCCAGACACCACGACTTGAGCCAGTGCCCGATCTGCTCCTGGGCCGCAACCAAGAAACGGATCGCCGAGGAAGCTCGCATGAACCAGCCCAAGAAGAGGAGGTAGCGATGTCCGCCTGTCCTCTCACCGCTCCGGCTTGAGTGCAGTCACCTCGATTTCGATCTTCATCCTCGGGTCGGCCAGTCCGGTGACCAGCATCGTGGCCGCCGGCTTCGCAGTGCCGAAATAGCGACGCAACGAAGGCCAGCAGGCCTCGAAGTCGTCGGGGTCGGGAAGGTAATACTTCACTCGAACCACATCGTCGGCCGTCGCTCCAGCCTGCAGTAAGGCGCTCGCAATGTTTGCGAGGGTTTGGTCAACCTGCTCCACAATGTCGTCAGAAATGGTCATCGTCGCATAGTTGAAGCCCGTCGTTCCCGCCACGAACACCCAGCGACCGTCAACCACGGCTCGGGAGTAGCCGACGAGTTCCTCGAACGTGCTGCCCTGACTGATCCTGGTTCGTTCGCTCATTCGCCGATCGTAGGCGACTCGGTGAAACGTCCTCCAGCGGTGGTCACCGCGCTCGTGATACCGTCTCGAAGAGGCGAGCGAGTGCCGCCCAACCTCAATGTGAGTCCCGCCCGACCCGCACACCCGAGGCAAAGGAGAGCCCCGACTCTTCCGCTCGAGATTTCGACCATGCCATTCGAGTTCTGGCTGAACCGGCGTCAGCGTGGGGGCGGACACCTCTGTCGGTGAGCCGGAAGGAACGTCATGACGAACCAACGTACTCTCAAGAAGCAGATCCGCAGCCGTATGGAGCGCACTGGTGAGCGCTACACCACGGCCCGCTCTCACGTGCTCGCAACCAGGTCTACCAGGACCGACCCGATCACGTTTGTCGGCGGACAACAGAGTGATGTCGCATCTGCAACCAACCTCCTTAACTCTGCCGGACTGACCGGACCCGACGGCGCGCCGCTCACCGAAGCCCAGGTGTTCGGCCTGTCGGGCGGGGTCGGATTCCTTTACGGAGTCTTCCGCTACGACACCGGGCCGACAATGACGATCACTACGAGAAACACATCAATGCCTGACACGTTCCTCGACCAGTTGTGGGCAACCGAAGGTTTGGACGCCACCGTGTCGACCGGCGGTTCGAAGAAGGCTGCTGCTGCGCTCGATGCCATAGTGAATTCAGGACGACGTGCCCTCGTTACGGTCGGCGCCGGGGCCATGGGTTACATCGGTCTTCCTCCCGACGAATCGGCGATGTATCCCCTGGCGGTCGGGGTCCTCGGACGTCACGGCGACGACTACCTCATCGACGACCGATCTCCGACGCCACACCGCGTGAGCGTCGAAACGCTTCTGACTGCGCGGGCGGTCGTTCGGTCAGCCAAACACCGGATGGTCGAGGTAGGCGGCGGCGAGTTCCATTGGGACAACGTCATCACAGACGCCATCGCAGCTGGGGTCGAGCGGTACAACTCTCCACCGGTGAAGCAGTTTGCGCCCAATGTAGGTTTGCCCGGCTTGGACAAATGGCAGCGCCTCCTCACCGATCACAAGGATCGGATGAGCTGGGCCAAGGTCTTCAACAGCGGCCGTGACGCTGCGATTGGCTTCAGCCGCCTGTACGAGTGCGTCGAACACGCCTACACCGCACCAGCCGCCGGCCGGCCACTCCAAGCTGAGTTTCTTCGCTGGGCCGCCACGGTCACGGGTCGTCAAGAGTTCAACCAGGCCGCAGAGCACTTCGATGCCGCCGCCGGCAACTGGGCGAGGATCGCCGAACTCGCCGCCTCGGCCGATCCTGCTGTCACCGCAGCGGCGGGATTCATGGACCGACGAGCCGAACTGCTCGATGACGGTGCATCCCCGATGGACGTGAACAACACATACCGGCGTCAGACCGAGGCGATTGAATCGGTGGCGATCACCGCCGACGACGCTGGAGCCGTTCGGGAGCTGATCGCAACTGAGGTTGGTGAGATCATCGACCATGAACGCGAGGGGCTCGAGACTCTGACTGCAATGCGCACCGGCGAGCGGCAGACGAGGAGCACGAGCGGTTCGGATGCTGATTCCGGCTGACCGACGCAGGACGAACTTGACTCATGAACTCGCCGGCATGACCGGCGAAGGCCCCAGAATGGCACCATCGACGAGGCACGCCTAGTCTCAACGACCGAACCGGAAAGGCGGCGCCGTGCACGAACTGTCAATCTGTTCTGCAATCGCAGACGCAGTGAATGAACATGCAAAAGGACGACCCGTGGAGCGGGTACGCCTCCGGATCGGTCACTTCAAACAGATCGTTCCCGAAACCCTCCAGTACTGCTGGAGCCTCCAATCCGACGACAGCCCGTTGAAGAACACCGCCCTGGATGTCACTTACGTCGAAGCGGTGATTCGCTGCGACATGTGTGCTACCGAGACAACCCTGTCAGTACCGGTCTTGGTATGCGGGGAATGCGCGTCACACGCCGTAGAGCTCGTCGCAGGTGAGGAATTCCTGATCGAATCGATCGATGTCTCGACCACTGTGCCCAAAGCGGGAGCCAGACGCTGATGGGACGATTTCATCGCCACGCCGACGGCACCGAACACAGCCACGACCACGACGATCATCATCACGACGATCACGCCCACCATCTCCTCCCCGAGGGCGTCGACCTGACGACGGGAACGGGACGGAATGGCGCGTCAGTCGGTGATCACAGCGGCTACGAGACCGGGACGGAGCGAGTGATCGTTTTGGAGCACATCCTGGACGAGAACGATCGCATCGCCGATCAAAATCGGCGCACCCTCGCCAGCAACGGCGTACGCACCATCAATCTGATGTCATCGCCGGGAGCGGGGAAAACGTCGCTGTTGGCCACCACCATTCCGGCCTTGACCGACGAGCTGCGGGTCGGTGTGTTGGAGGGCGATATCGCCACCAGCATCGACGCTGACAGCTTGAGCGGACTTGGCGCCCAGGTCGCTCTGGTCAACACCAACAACGGATTTGGGGGTGAATGCCACCTCGACGCTGTCATGGTGGGTTCCGGTCTAGACCGTCTCGATCTCGACTCGATCGATCTCCTGATCATCGAGAACGTCGGCAATCTCGTATGTCCAGCGGAGTTCGATGTGGGTCAAGACCGACGGGCGATGGTTTATGCCATTACCGAGGGCGAGGAGAAGCCGCTCAAATATCCGGTCATGTTCCGGGCTGCCGAGGTGGTTGTCATCAACAAGATGGATCTCCTCCCTCACCTCGATTTCGACCTGGAGCTGTTCAGATCGAACCTGAGGAAGGTCAATCCCACCGCCACGGTCATCGAGCTGTCAGCCCGGACCGGTGACGGCGTCGACAAATGGATCGACTGGCTCAGGACGGCCTGAATGCGGAGCTGCCTTCGTTGAATGAGTAGGTTGAGAGCATGACTGCGCAGTTGAAGACCGGGGACAAGCTCCCGCCATTGATGGCCAAGAACCTCGAAGGCGAAGAGGTCGACATGACCGCCAAGGTGGCTGGCAACTGGGCTGTGATCATGTTCTACCGAGGTGATTGGTGACCATATTGCCGTCACCAGTTGGTTGACTTCGCTGTTCACGGACTCCCACTCCGGAGCCTCGGGCTCAAAGTGCTGGCCGCCTCGGTCGATTCGATCGAGACGACGGTCAGATTGAAAGAAGGCCTTCACATCGGCTACCCGATGTTTGCCGAGGTCGATGCTTTAGCGCTCGCCGAAGCGACCGGGGCCCATGTCTACACGCGGAACGGTGTGGACACCGCCCATGCCACCGCCTTCCTGGTCGACCCCGATGGCATTGTCAACAACGCGGTCTACTCCACCGGCCCGATCGGTCGGTTCACCGCAAGCGAAGTGATCCGCAAGACCATGTTCGAACAGGCTCAACGCGCCTGATCGACCGTCTGGCAGTTCGTTAGATGGTCATGTACTTCACAGTGGCGCCACCGGCGACGACAATCGTCTGACCGGTTACCCAACCGGATGCATCCGAGCACAGGTACATAGCTGCGTTGGCGATGTCGTCCACCTCTCCTAGACGTTTGAGCGGATAGGCGTTGGCGGCCTGCTCCCCTCGTTCGCCCTCCCACAGCAAGCGGGCGAAGTCGGTCTTGATCAGGCCGGGAGCGACCGCGTTCACCCTGACGCTCGGCGCGAGCTCGGCCGCCAGCTGCTTGGTGGTGTGGATGAGCGCCGCCTTGGTCAGGTTGTAGACCGCAAGTTCTCCGCTGGTCCCGAGGCCGCCGACCGACGCCACGTTGAGAACTGCGCCACCACGTTCCTCCATGGATGCGTTCCATGCCGCTTGGGTCCACATCAGCGGAGCGGTCAGATTGACCTGGATCGTCTTGTTCCATCGCGCCATGTCGGCATCGATCATGGGCCCGACGTAGGGGTTGGTCGCCGCATTGTTCACCAGGATGTCGATACCGCCGAACTGCTCGACCGTCCCGGCGACAACGGCTTGCGCCGATTCCGGTTCTCCCACATTGCTCGCCATCCAGGCACAGGCTCCACCGATCTCACCGGCTGCCAGCTCGAGCTGCTCGGCCTTGCGACTCGTGATCATCACGTTCGCACCAGAGCTCGCGAACGCCGCGGCGATCGCCTTGCCAATTCCTCGCGACCCTCCGGTCACGAGAGCGGTCTTTCCATCCAACCGAATTTCCATGCGACGACACTAGATCGAGCGATCTCTGAACACCTTTTCGCTGACGGCGCGGCCACCAGGAGCTCGAACAGCGACCCGTGGGATTCACCGCAAACTCAGTGTTCAATCCCACCTTCTGGATTCGAACGGAGGATTTCACTGCCATTGCCCGCGAGATTGACGCTGCCGGGCTTCCCACGGCCCAGGTCGATCTCAGCGGCGGTTGATACGCCGGCCCAGCGTTCAAGTTCGGCGTCGAAGTCAATGGGCTCAACGATCGCCCTCTGGCCGAAGTGCTCCCACTCCGATTGCGGGAGCATCCACATGACCTCGAATTCAATGCCGTCGGGATCTCTGGCGTACACGCTCTTGGTCGTCCCGTGACTGGACTGTCCCACCAACGCCCCCAGATCTACCAATGTCTGCCGTGCGGCGACGAGCTGATCGATCGTGTCAACCTGCCAGGCAAGGTGATAGAGGCCCGGTGGTCGACCGCTGGTCGATCCGGTCGTGCCCACCTCGAAGAGCCCGAGGTCATGGTCGTTGGTTCCGTTCGACAGCTTCAGGAAGACACCGCCGGGAACCTCAGCCACCACGTCCATCTCGAGCGCTGAGGTCCAGAAACGCTTCGACCGCTCGACGTCGGAGACGTACAAGACCGCATGATTCATCCGTACCGCAGGAATTGCCATGTCTGATCAACCCCGCCAGCCAGCTTTTGTTCCTCATGCAACGCTAGGGACAGTCCCCGGCGCTGCGACAGACACTTGCGCCCACGCGAGGACTCGAACCCCGAACCTACCGGGTAGAAACCGGTTGCTCTATCCAATTGAGCTACATGGGCTGGACGACGGACAATCCTAGCTGAGCCACTGCCGGCATGTCCCAGGCATTCCCGCAGTTGACCTCAGTTGCAGGCTTTGACAAACCAGTCCCAGATTGGCTCCTGAATCCGCATCATCTCGGGGTGCCACTGGACGCCAACGATCGGCTTGCTGACATGCTCGATCGCTTCGACCACGCCGTCGTGGGTGCGACCCGTGACCCGAAGCTCGGGCCCGACAATGTCGACCGACTGGTGATGGAAGCTGTTGACCATGGCTGCATGCCCGTAGATGTCGGCCAGCGTCGAACCGGCTTCAAAGGTCACTTCATGACGGCCGATATGGCGGGGGTAGCGCATACTGCTGTGGCCCTCCCCGCGGTCAGGATGAAGATCGGCGATCAGCGTCCCACCGAAGGTGACATTGATGACTTGATTTCCACGGCAGATTCCGAGAACCGGAATTCCCTTCTCGGCCGCGGCGGTGAGGACACTGAACTCGAACTCGTCCCGTTCGGGTTCGATACGTTCGAGGTTTGTGCCCGGTGTAGAGCCGTACGCCTGGGGCATCACATCGGTCCCTCCGGTCAGCAACAAACCGTCGAGTCGATCGACCACTTCTTCAGGGTCTGTTGCCAGCGGCAGCTGAACGGGCAGACCACCTGCGGTGGCGACCTTCTCGCTGTATTCGGACCAATGCAGATCGATCCGAGCATCTTTGAGAATGAACGGAGCTTCGTCATAGGTGAATCCGAATGTGGGACGTCCGGTGACACCGATCAGAGGCTTCATGATGACAGGTTACCCTTGAGCCACCTGTGGGTCACAGGCAAACGAGATGGTGACGGCACGCACCACACACATGCGCTGTGTCCTACAACCCTGGCGGGCGAATCACCGAGGAGATCTTCTCTCGACCCGTGGCAACGTTCAGAATCGCC
>JBLYYW010000455.1:0-4369 GCA_048550155.1 Acidimicrobiales bacterium
GGTAGCCCGAAGAACCGAGGGTTCGATCTGGGTGATGAGCGCAAACAGGCCCAACACGATGGCGACGGCCGGGGGACGCAGCAGTGTCGGAAGCGACCCCACCCCGAGATGGACAAGGATCAGAACAAAGGCCACGTTCTGTCCGCTGACAGCGAGGATGTGGCTCAGGCCGGTTCGTCGAAAGACTGCCTTCTGGGCTGCGCCCTGGGCCCGATCGTCCCCGGTCACCAGGCCCTGGTAGAGAGCCGCAGCACGGTCGTCGAGTGGGGTGGAGGCCGAGGCGACGGTTCGCTGGAGTGCTGCCGCCATGCGCCAGTGAACCGGACCATGGTCGACGACGTGGACCGAACGGGCGGTCAGCCGCCCGACAATGTGACGGGACCGGTACCACCCGTTGGCCACGATCGGGCGAACCGATCCGGACACCTTGAGCTTCATGCCTGGGCGAACGGTTCGAACCGACCCGGCCGACGGCGACACGTTCATCCTGACCCGTTCCCCGGTTCCCAGCCGCACATCGATCTGCTCGGAGAACGTGTCGATGTCGGGCAGCGACACTGTCTCGACGACGCCGTCGAAGGTCGCATGGCCGATGGGTCGATAGCCCTGTTCGGCAGCGTGGCCAGTGGAGAGTCCGAGCAACAACCCGGCCAGGAGCACCAGCCACGGTGACCGGAGACCCCAGCCAGTCAGCCCCAGAATCACGCCCCCCAACACCGGGAGCGGGGCAGTTATCTGGCAACCCACCCAGACCAGAACCGCCAGCGCAATGACCTGGAGATCGGTCATCGAACCACCACGAGGTCCTCGAGAGCAGCCAGCTTCGCCTCGCCGATTCCTCGGACGGCGAGGAGATCAGCCACTGATCCAAACCGTCCAACGTCGTCGCGATAGCTCAGAATCGCAGCCGCAGTGGCAGGTCCCACGCCGGGCAGGGTCTCCAGCTGAACCGCGGTGGCTGAATTGAGATCTACCGGCCCCGATCCTGGGCGTTCGGTCGATGGACCGGCCACAACCGCAGCCTCGCCTTCCACCGGAACCCGGATCTGCATCCCGTCGATCACCGGCGCAGCCAGATTCAGTCGGTCCGGCTGTCCCTCGGAGGTTGCGCCACCCGCACCTGCGATGGCATCGAGAATCCGATCGCCCGCGTGAAGCTCATAGACACCTGGAGCCTGAACGGCGCCGGCGACGTGCACGAGCAGCGGTGCCGATGCCACCGACGAGGGGCTCGTGGGGGCCAGCGAAACCACTGGGATCTGATCCTCGACCCGAGCCCGGTCGGTCCCATCTGCTCTGCTCGTTGCGAACCAGGCGAGCCCCACCGCCAGCAGGGCGCCCAGTACCACGCCCACCACGACGATGGGTCGGCGACGCAGCTCATCCCATCGGTAGAGCATCTCATCGACGCGCTCACCGAGATCTCGGGCGGTGTCGGATCCGACGTCCAATTGGCCCCTACAGAACGATGCGGGGTCTGACCCGAAGAGGGGTCCGAGGGCCTCAGCGGTGAACCACCGGCAGGCCGAGTGAGCGAGAAGCTCTGAACCAGAACGCTACCGGCACTCAGAACAATTGCGTGCTGAGCTTCTTTCGCCACAGGCCGGTGTTTGGATGGTTGGGACCCAGCACTTCCAGGAGATCCACGAACTCTTGACGAGCGTCATCGTCGTCCTTCACCTGGGGTAACAACGTGGTGAGCCGGGCCTCCACATCGTCGATGTCGCCCGCGGATTCCGCTGCTCGGGCTCTGGCAGCAATGGGACGGGTGAGATCAGTCTCGGGAATCCGAGCCAGGAACTGCAACGCTTCTTCGTTGTTTCCGGCGTCGATGAGCAGAGTTGCCAAACCCGCAATGGCAGCCTCGTTGTCGGGTTCCATCTCCAATGCACGGCGCAAGGAGTCTTCATCGCCGGCTTCGACAAGAGCATCGACCGGGCTGATCGTCGGCAACAGTTTCTGCACGAACTCACGTACAACATGCTCGGGCTGGGCGCCCATGAAGGTGTCGGCCACCTGTTGATCGACGATGGCGAAGACGGACGGGATCGACTGCACCTGAAAGGCTTGTTGGACTTGGGGGTTCTTGTCGACATCGACCTTGGCCAGTACGACCGATCCGTTCATCTCGTTGACGACCTTCTCCAGGATCGGAGTCAGTGTCTTACATGGACCACACCAATCGGCCCAAAGGTCGACGACCACGGGTGTGTCCACGGATCGAGCGAGGACTTCGGTCTGGAAAGTTGCATCGCTGACGTCGATAATCACAGGGGCAGTTTACCGGCCAGTCCTGCCACGCTGACCACCGTTGTTGCGACCGGGGAGCGGCAGACCGAGGTCCTCAGAGATCCCCGGGTCGGGTGAGAGACAGCAGCTCACAGTGGCCGTCGGCGGTTCCGAGGGCCGACCAGGTTGGACCGTGCGCGAAGTGCGCGACCGCTGCGGTCGTCATCAGCTTGCCGGTGTCGGTGAAGGGTGCGGAGCCACCACTCAAGTGATCGACGAGTTGATCGAGTCCGGGATTGTGTCCACAGATCAGCAGTCGATCGCAGTCTTGGGTTTGCAGTTTGGTCAGCCAGGTCCACGCGTCAGCCAGGTAGAGCTCGTCGTCGAACTCCACCGTGGCGGGGTCGAGGTCACAGGCCCCAGCAACGGCGAGCGCGGTGGTGCGGGCACGAACGGCGGGCGAGCTCAGAACTCGATCGGGTTCCAGAGCCTGATCGACAATCCAGCGGGCCATCTGTTCGCTGGCGCGGGAGCCTCGCCGGTTCAGCGGCCGGTCGAAGTCACTGTGGTGTGTGCTCCAGTCAGACTTCGCGTGACGCATGACCAACAGTTCGAACGGTTCGGTTTCCACACCACCATCATCGCAGAGGAACCACTACGCCGGTTCGAGGCCGTGCTCCAAGAACTGCTCCTTGCACAGGGCCCGCTGCAGTTTTCCAGACGAGGTCTTCGGCAACGTTCCCGGTTTCACCAGCGCGATTTCCTTGGCAGGCACGCCGACGGCAACGTAGACGGCTTCGTGGACCTCATGCAGCAGCGCATCCTGGTCATCGGTCCGAGTTTCGGCCACGACGGCGACGGCTTCTTTCCCACCCCTGCCTTCGACGCTGAACGCGATCACGTTGCCGGCCCGGATTCCATCGAGCACACCTACCGCCCGTTCGATGTCTTGGGGGTACACGTTTCGGCCGCCAACGATGATGAGATCCTTGATGCGACCACACATGACCATCTGACCGTCGATCATGTACGCCAGATCACCGGTGCACAGCCAGCCATCCTGGAACAGTTCGGCATTGGCTTCTGGCCGGTGGTAGTAGCCGGTCGTGACCGAGGTCCCGAATATCTGGAGTTCACCGACCTCTCGGTCCGCCAGGACACGTCCTGTCTCAGGATCACAAATCCGCATTTCCAGGCCGGGGACCGCGTATCCGAGTTTCACGATCTCGCGCGCGTTCTTGTGATCAGGATCGACGTTCACCGCTCGATGTTCGTGTTCGAGAACCTCGGAGTCGACGATGTCGGTCTGCAATCCGGTCATCGGCACCGGGAAAGACCCTGCGATTCCGACCTCGGCCATCCCGAAGGCGGGGAACACGGCTCCAGGTCGCATCCCGTGACGGGCGCCGGCCTCGATGAAGGCCCTCACACTGGCGGGGTCGACGGGTTCGGCACCATTGAGCGCGATTCGAAGCTTGGAGAGGTCGAGGATCTCCTTGCTGCGGTTCAACGCCCGGGTGGCCAGTACGTAGGAAAAGTTTGGTCCGGCCGTAGCCGTTCCGCCGTACGTCGAGATCCATTCCATCCAGCGGCCGGGTGAGCCGAGGAAGTCCTGAGGCGCTCCGAGTATCAGGTTCAGCCCCGCACTCATCGGGAGAATACAGAAGCCAACCAGCCCCATGTCGTGGTAGAGGGGCAGCCACGACACCATCATCTCGCTGGCAGGATCGACCTCGGCTGCTTCGAGGATCGCGTCGAGGTTTGCTGCAACAAGATGGTTGGGCAGCTGCACACCTTTGGGCTCACTGGTTGAGCCACTGGTGAACTGAAGGACGAAGAGATCGTCGGCGTGGTAGTCGGGTCGGATGAAATCGTCTGCAGCCTCGCGTGACTCGGCAAGATCGCTGAGAAGGTAGACCGGCGGGTCACCTTCCTCGACCGCCAAGAATGGTGCGAGATCGTTGTCGACGAGTACACACACCGAATCTGCAAGCCGGATCCGGTTGCGGGTGGACTTCGTGAAGTCTTCCAGCGACGCCAGTCGCATCGGCAACGGCAGAACGACCAGGGTTGCCCCGCAGAGCCACACGGCCTGCATGGCGGTCACCAGGTTCGTCGTGGTTGGTCCGAGAACGGCTAC
>JBLYYW010000456.1:0-3494 GCA_048550155.1 Acidimicrobiales bacterium
TGCGGCGGGCGCACCTCTATGGCATCTTGGCGACCCTCGCCACCGCCGGTCTCTGGTTGGTCCTGGCCTGGCGATCCCCCAACCTCACCCATCATTTCGCTCCTGCGGTAGCGGCAGGCTCGTGGGGATTCCTCGCCAGAAGGTCCATGCCCGCGGCCAGCAATCAAGATCGGCTGCTGATGGCAGGTGGCGCCCTGTCGATAACTCTGGCCGTGTACCTGGTTCTGCTGTTCAATGACCGTCTACAGGGTCCCAGCCTGATCGCCTCAGTTCCGCCGAGCGTCGAACTTCCGGCCATGGCCGTTGCCGGGGCCGTCGTCGGAAGCGGCCTGTGGTGCTTGCTGAAGTCGGGGCCTACCCAGCCTTCTTCGACTGCAGCAGCTGATTGATCACCTTGCCGTCGGCCTGACCCTTTGTAGCCTTCATGAGCTGGCCGGTGAAGAAACCTTGGAGCTTGGCCTCACCGTCACAGAATCGGCCCCATTCGTCGGGGTTGTCGGCGATTACCTGATCGAGCATTGACTCGAGTTCACCGGTGTCCATCGCTTCGTAGCCCTTGGCGGCTGCGATCTGTTCCGCAGTGCCGCCTGTGTCCACAAGCTCTTGGAGCACGGTCTTGGCTTGGGTGGAGGTCAGGGCGCCGCTGGTTTCCATCTTGACCACATCGGCCAGACCATCGGCAGTGAGCTCACCCAAGGCATCGGGGTCGACATTGTTGGCGGCATGGTTCAGCGTCTTGATGAGATCTGCACCGCTCTCAACCGCACCGGCCACCAGCCATCCGATCCCGCGACCGATGACCGTGCCGGCCAGTTCGGCGTCGGCCCCAGCCTCGACCCACTCGGCTCGCATCTGTGCTGGCAGCTTTGGAAGTGCAGCTCGAATCTCTTCGATCCATTCCGGGGAGGGATCAACAACCACCAGATCGGGGTCATCGAAGTAGCGGTAGTCCTCGGCCTCCTCCTTGGAACGGCCCGGCTGGGTCTTGCCCGCTTCCTCGTCCCAATGGCGGGTCTCCTGGATGGGACGCTGACCGTCCTCGTAGAGCCGGATGTGTCGCTTCGCCTCGTACTCGATCGCACGGCCCAGCGAACGAAGTGAGTTCACGTTCTTGACTTCACAACGGGTGCGAAGTTCATCGGAACCGGCCGGACGCACCGAGACGTTGGCGTCCACCCGCAGCGACCCCTCCTCCATCTTTCCGTCCGAAGCACCCACCGCAACCACCGCAGCGCGAATCGCTTGCACGTAGGACTTGGCATCCTCGGCGCTGCGAAGGTCGGGATGGCTCACGATTTCGAGCAGCGGCACGCCGGCCCGGTTGTAATCGACCAGCGAGTAGTCGGCACCGGTAATCCGGCCAGATGTGCCGACGTGGGTGCTCTTGCCGGTGTCCTCTTCGAGGTGGGCTCGTTCCACACGAATGCGAGTGCCGTTGGGGAGGTCGACGTGACCATCGGTGTTGAGGGCCAGGTCGTACTGGCTGATCTGATAGTCCTTTGGCATGTCTGGATAGAAGTAGTTCTTGCGGGCGAACACGCAGCGGTTGATGCTGCAGTTGAGCGCCAGCCCCACCCGAATTCCCAGCTCGATCGCCTTCTCGTTGACCACCGGCAGCGTGCCGGGCAGGCCGAGACAGACCGGATGTACATTTGTATTTGGCTCTCCACCGAACTCGTTGCGGGCAGGCGAGAACATCTTTGATTCGGTCGCAAGCTCGGCATGTACCTCCAGACCGACAACCGTCTCCCACTCGTTCATACTGCTGCCTCCAGTACGGCGGCGGCTCGGAAGATGGCCGGCTCGCCAAGCATCGGCCCGAGAACCTGAACACCCACGGGAAGGTTGTTGGCACCGGTGCGGAAAGGCACCGAGATAGCAGGGTGGCCCGCAAGGTTGGACGGAATCGTGCAGACATCGTTGAGGTACATGGTGAGCGGATCGGACTTGGCCCCGAACGGAAAGGCTACGCAAGGGGATGTTGGCGACAGCAGCACGTCGAATTTCTCATATGCGGCGTTGAAGTCATCGATGATCAACGTGCGAACCCGCTGGGCCTTTCCGTAAAACGCGTCGTAGTAGCCGGCCGAAAGTGCGTACGTACCAAGCATGATGCGCCGCTTGACCTCGGGCCCGAACCCGGCTGTTCGGGTGGCAACCATCATGTCGGCCGTGCTCGAACCCTCGGTGACGCGGTTGCCGTAGCGAACCCCGTCGTAACGAGCCAAGTTGCTCGAAGCCTCGGCCGGAGCGATGAGGTAATAGGCCGAGAGCCCATAGATCATCGACGGGAGGCTCACCTCTTCTACGGACGCCCCGGCCGCGGCCAGAGCCTCGGCGGCCTCACGGGTGCGAGCCAAGACCTCGGGCTCAAAACCCTCGATGCCTTCCCCCATCATCTCTGAGATGACACCCACTCGCAGACCATCTGCTCCCTGTTCGAGCGCATCGATGGTGTTGGGGACCGGCTCGGGGATGCTGGTGGAGTCACGGGGATCGTGACCGCCGATCACCTCGAAGGCTGCGGCCGCATCTCCAACGGTGGTGGTGAACGGGCCGATTTGGTCGAGCGAGCTCGCGAACGCGATCAGGCCGTATCGGCTCACTGCGCCATACGTTGGCTTGAGACCAACCGTCCCGCACAACGCAGCCGGCTGTCGGATCGATCCACCCGTATCTGATCCGAAACTGAGTGGCACCATACCTGCGGCCACCGTTGCGGCTGAGCCGCCACTGGAACCACCGGGCACCAGGCTCGTGTCGAGCGGATTCCTGGTCGCTCCAAATGCCGAGTTCTCTGTGCTCGATCCCATGGCGAACTCATCGAGATTGGTCTTGCCTACGAGCACGGCACCGGCGTCGCGAAGTTTGTCGACCACCGTCGCGTTGTACGGGGGTTTCCAGCCATCGAGGATCTTGCTCGAACACGTTGTGGGGATACCCGAAGTGCACATGTTGTCTTTGAGTGCAATCGGAACTCCCGCCAGTGGTCCGGGGTCTTCGCCTCCGGCGACCCTGGCATCTACCGCTTCGGCGGCGACTCTGGCATGGTCGGCGACAACGACGTTGAATGCGTGGATCTCGCCATCCTTGGCGTCGATCGTTGACAGGCTCTCCTCAACAACGTCAATCGCTTTCAGTTCTCCGGCTCGGACGAGCCGAGCTGTTTCGACTGCTGATCGCACTACGGCTCCTCACCGTGGGCAGGAGGCACGCGGAACCGATCATCTTCGACTTCGGGCCCCATGGCGAGCGCCGCATCGCGATTGTTGAAGACCTCAACGACGTCGGGACGGAAGACGTTCTTCAGCGGGTAGGGATGCTGGGTCGGCGGAAGGTCGTGCACGTCGAGTGCCTCCACGTCCTCGGCATGCTCGAGGATCGCTGCCAGTTGGGGGGTGAACGTTTCCAGTTCCTCCTCGGTGAGCCGCAACATCGCCAGCTCCGCAACCCGGGCGACCTCTTCTCTACTCAGCGCATCTGCCACCGGGACA
>JBLYYW010000457.1:0-5651 GCA_048550155.1 Acidimicrobiales bacterium
CTTGCCCCTGCGCCGTGGCTTCCACTTGATGTTGAGGCTGTTGTCTGCGCTTTGCATCACGAGCAGAATCACCGTGCGCTCGGACCACCGACGCACAGACAGGCTGCGTGCGAATGCCACAGGGTGGCGCAGCGATTGGGCGACGAAACGAACCTGGCGGGGCACGCGTCCGCCACCATCAACCAGAATTGTCGACAACAACCCCATTGCGTTGGACCCCTTCGGGTAGCGAACGGGCTCGATATGGGTGCGCTCGTCGGGATAGATCGAAGACGTGATAGCGATGCCTTTCGAATAGTCGACGTCGCTCGAGCTGGCTTGAGCCCCGAGGATCGCTTCGGAGTTTGTTCGAACGCGCTGCCCCAGACGATTGGACAAGTTCGGAAGGCGACCGCGTTCCTTCAGCTCTGCCAGCAGCTGCATCGAACCCAGCACACCAGCAGAGAAGACGATTTGTTCTGCCCGGATTGTCTGACGATCTTTGCGTCGCCACGCTCCTGATCGCTCGCTGGTTATTTCATACCCTCCACCAACCAGGGGTTCAACGTCCACCACTTGACGGCCGGGGTGAACCTTCACTCCTTTGCCTTCAGCGAGATAGAGATAGTTGCGGTCCAGGGTGTTCTTGGCGTTGTGCCTGCACCCGATCATGCAGCTCCCGCACTCGATGCATCCGGTGCGGTCCGGACCCGCACCTCCAAAGTAGGGGTCATCCACCCTTTCACCCGCTGGACCGAGGTGCACGCCGACTTGAGTCGGCTGATAGCTATCACTGACGTTCAGGCGCGCAGCCAAACCTCGCATCACATCATCAGCGGCGGTGGTATCTGGCGCCGTGGTCGCGCCCAACATCAGTCGAGCTTGGGCGTAGTGGGGGGCGAGCTCGTCTTTCCAATCGGTGATGTGGGACCACTGAGGATCGGACCAGCAGCTGTCGAGGGGCTCATACAACGTGTTGGCGTACACGAGCGATCCTCCACCAACGCCTGCACCGGACAGAACCAACACATCTTTGAGAAGCGTCAGCCGCTGGATGCCGCGCAGCCCCAGCCTGGGCATGAACAAGAACTTCTTCACCGCCCAGTTGGTCTTCGGATAGACCTCAGCCTCGAAGCGTTCGCCGGCTTCGAACACCGCTACCGAGTAGTCCTTCTCGACCAGTCGAAGAGCGCTGACCGAACCACCAAATCCACTGCCGACAATGGCGACATCAACATCAAAGCCCGACATGGTGGCCATGCTAGAGCAGCTTTGGTCGACAGATTTCAGCCGCTCCGGGTGACGGTGTTGCCAGCCCCGGCGGTGGCGGCTTCGGTCGCTGCAGGATCACCACCGGTCAGGGTCACGGTTTGCCTGACACATCGACATCGACCTATTCGACATCGGGCAGAGGTCCAACGGCAGATTCGATGGTGTGGGGCTCGATTTCCGGGCGGCACACGCTCAATCCTCGGCTATCCGTCGGTGGCGATTATCGTGAGCGAGTGAACGCTATCAGGCTGATTTGGCCGTGGGCTCGACCGTATTGGCACCTAGCAGCCGCAGGCTCGTTCGCATCGGTCGTCGCCGTATTGATCAACCTGACCATTCCGCTGCTCACCTCTCGGATTATCGACGAGGGAATTGCGGCCGAGGATTCCTCGACCGTTCTTCGGACCGCATTGTTGATGATCGCCCTCATCATCGCGAGCATGGCATCTTCAGCGGTGGCAAGCCTGCTCGGCGTTCGCTTCGCGTTTCACACGATCACCGACCTTCGGCGGAACCTCTACGGCCATGTTCAACACCTTTCGTTCGGCAACCTCGACCGATTGACGTCAGGCGAGATCCTTACCCGGCTCACCAGTGACGTCACCAAGGTGACCTCACTCCTCTCGATCGCAGTCTCATTTGTTGTGCAGATTCCCGTCAGCTTTGTCGGAGCCCTCGTCGCAATCGTGCTCATTGACGTCTCGCTCGTTCCCATCGTGTTCGTGATGGTTCCCGTGATCGGCATTCTCGTTTGGTACGTGATCGTGCGATCGAACGTGCTCTACGACCGGGTGCAGGGACGACTCGACCGGCTCAACACGGTGCTTCAGGAGAACATCCAGGGCGCCGAGGTCATCAAGGCGTTCGTCCGTCAGGACTATGAAGTGGCCCGTTTCGACGATGCGGCTAGCGATCTAGCCGACGATGCGACGCTCGTGAATCAGCTCGTGGCCTCGTTGTTCCCAACGCTCATCCTGTTGTCGTCGCTGGGCATTGTTGCGGTGCTCTGGATTGGCGGAGGCAATGTCATCGATGGCGATCTCAGCCAAGGCGAGCTCGTTGCATTCATCCAGTTCATGGCCTTCATCGCCATGCCCATGATGTTCTTTGCCTTCCTCCAACCGCTGCTGTCGGCGGCTGGCGCATCGATGAAACGGATCGCCGAGGTGACCGACGAGCACGCCGACGTTGTTGATGCCACGAACGGCAAGGACCTTCCCACAGCATCGGGTCCACTCGACATCAGCTTCGAGAGTGTGTACTTCCACTACCGGGCCGACACCGCCCAGAACGATTGTGTACTTCGTGGCGTCGACCTTCATATCCCGGGCGGCACGACTATTGCGATCCTCGGTGCCACGGGCTCGGGCAAATCCACGCTCGTCAACCTCATTCCCCGGTTCTACGACGCCTCGCATGGCTGCGTGCGAGTGGGGGGTATCGATGTGCGAGAGCTCAACAAGAGTTCGCTGCGACGCAACATCGGTATTGCCCTCCAGGAGCCATACCTGTTCAGCGGATCGGTGGCCGACAACCTTCGTTTTGGTCGGCCCGATGCCACCGATGCCGAGATCATCGCCGCGGCCACCGCTGCACAAGCGCACGACTTCGTCGTCGCGATGGAGGACGGATACGAGTCGATCATTGAGCAGGGCGGCGCCAACCTTTCCGGTGGACAACGTCAGCGAATTGCGATCGCCCGCACGTTGGTCGTCGACCCAAAGGTGTTGATCTTCGATGACTCCACCAGCGCCGTGGACCTCGAAACCGAAGCGAAGATCCAAGACATCTTCGATTCGCTCGTCGATGTCACGGTCATTCTTGTCGCCCAACGAATCAGCACCGCTCTCGGCGCCGACGCGATCGTGCTTCTCGATGACGGTGAGATCGCGGCACAAGGAACACATGCCGAGCTGTTGTCGACCTCGCCGATCTATCAAGAGATCTACCGATCCCAACTTGGCGAGCCAGTGTCGTGACCGCCACCCAGTCGACCAGCGCCAACTCACAACGTGGCAGCGCCGATCTTGCTTCTCGACGGGGTCCCGGTGGCCCAATGGGCCCCAGGGCAGGTCGGGATGAAAACACGAACCTGACCTTCCGCCGTCTACTCAAGTACGTCAGGCCGTGGCGATTCCAAGTGGCGGTCGCCGCGATTCTCGTGGTGGTGTCCTCGATCAGCGCGTTGCTCGCCCCGTGGTTGCAGGGCAGAGCGATTGACGAGTTCATCAGCACCAGCGATCGCAGCGGTCTGCAACAGATCGTCATGCTCCTCACCGCCACCTACGTGGTCGCATGGGGATCGGCTGTCATCTACAGCCGAATGATCGCAAAGATCGCCCAGCGCATCATGCTCGACATTCGCGAGGAACTGGCTCGGAAGCTGCAGAGCCTTTCCACTCGCTTCTTCGATCGGAATCGCACGGGCGACCTGATGAGCCGGGTCACCAACGACGTCGACGCAGTTGACCAGCTCCTTAGCCAGAACCTACTGACGATCTTTTGGGCGATCGTGCAGATCAGCTCGTTGCTGGTGATCATGGTCCTGCTCGACTGGCGGCTGACCCTCGCGGTGTTGATTCCGGTGCCGTTCTCCATGGGGCTGGTCCAGAAGCTCGGGAAAATGAGCGGGCCGCGGTTCGGCGCCTATCAACGCACGATCGGCCAGCTCAACGCTTCGGCCGAGGAGCGACTCTCGGGCCAACGGGCTGTTATTTCGCTCGATCGTCAAGCGCAGGCCGAGGCAGAGTTCGCCGAGGTCAACGAGCAAACGCGGGCACTGGGCATCCGGGCGCAGAGTCTGACCGCAGTGATGATGCCGCTGATGTTCGGCCTTGGGAACCTCTCCACGGTTTCGGTCGTGAGCGTCGGTGCCTGGTTGGCCGTATCCGACGACGTCTCCCAGGATGGTGGTGTCACGATCGGCCTGATCGCTGCCTTTGTCACCTACGCCAGCCGGGTTGGTCAGCCTCTCGGGCGGATCGCCAACACCGTGACCTCGATCTATTCCGCTCTCGCAGGCGGCACACGCATCTTTGCCCTCCTCGACGAAGAGCCCGATCTGGTGAATGCCGCTGACGCCGTGGAGATGCCTCCGGTTGAGGGCCGGGTCGTGTTTGACCGGGTCGACTTCGAATACTTGCAGGGTCAACCCATCCTCAAGAACGTCAACTTCATCGCAGAGCCCGGCCAGATGATCGGCCTCGTCGGACCAACCGGCGCCGGCAAGTCAACGATCATCAACGTTCTGAACCGCTTCTACGACATCAGTTCGGGTTCGGTCACGATCGACGGCACCGACATTCGTGACGTCACCAAAGACTCGCTTCGAGGCCAGCTCGGGATCGTTCTGCAGCACACCTACCTCTTCACCGACACCGTGCGGAACAACATTCGCTTCGGCCGTCTCGATGCGACGGACGAAGAGATCGTGGCGGCAGCGACCTTGGCCAACGCTCATCGGTTCATCACTTCACTCCCCGAGGGGTACGACACGGTCGTCTCCGAAGGCGGCAGCAACTTGTCGCAGGGACAGCACCAGTTGCTCGCCATTGCGCGCACGGCCATCGCCAACCCGAAGCTGCTGGTGCTCGATGAGGCAACCAGCTCGGTAGATACCCGCACCGAACGTGCCCTCCAAAGCGCGCTGCTGAAACTCATGGAAGGACGGACCAGCTTTGTGATTGCGCACCGCCTGTCCACCGTGCGCGATGCCGACATGATCCTGGTGCTTCAAGCCGGGGAGATAACCGAAGCAGGGACCCACGAGGAGCTCCTCGCCAAGGAGGGCTTCTACCACCAGCTCTACAGCGCTCAGTTCCGTGGTCACGCGTAAACCCAGGCGTTGGTGGTCGGCGAAGTCGGTAGCGTCGGTAGTCCCTTAAGTACGACGACACCCGATGACTCGGTCTGTGCTTCATTCTGAAGCGTGACGGTGATGAGGGGAGAGTCCTCAGGAGCGGTTCCCCGGATCACAGCTCGATCGTGTCATCGCCGCCGCCCAAATGGAATGTGCCCGCGCTGACACCGGCTCAGACAGACGGCGAGTCCTCGGAGGGTAGCGACTACTAATCCGCCGCCTCGATCCGACCACATGCGGTTACCCGCTTCAGTTGACATTGAACTGTCGGAGATAGTCCTCTGACGTGTCAAGTCCGTAGACACAGGTTTGACACGACTCACTTGACCTCGGGTGATGTCGTCGACCTGGATCTTGGTGCCCCTGCGGGACGAGAAGCGGGGTTTCGTTATCCGGCTATTGTTGTGACGGCGCAGCGAGTCCTGGACGCAGAGCCGAGCGTTGTGCAGGTTGTGCCTCTTACTTCGACGCTTCGAGGTTTCTCCTCTGAGGTCGAGATCGATGCCGATGATGCGAACGGACTCGAGCAGGCATCGTCTGC